>JBBRVD010000001.1:0-63406 GCA_038247175.1 Burkholderiales bacterium
AGTACGAATGAACTACAAGCACCTTCACTATTTCATGCAGGTCGCCAAGACTGGCAGCGTGCTCGCTGCCAGCGAACGGCTGCATGTGACGCCGCAGACGATCAGCGGGCAGATTCAGCTGCTTGAGGAGCAGCTGGGCAGTGCGCTGTTCAGTAAAAGTGGCCGCGGCCTGGTACTGACGGAGGCCGGCCGTCTGGCGCTGGGTTATGCCGAGGACATCTTTTCCCTGGGCGCCGAGCTCGAGCAGTCGGTTCGGGAACATCCCAACAGCCGTCCCGCCCTGGAGTTCCGCATCGGCGTGGCGGACGCCTTGCCCAAGCCCATTGCGTACCGGCTGGTCGAGCCGGCAACACGGATCGAGGAACCCGTGCGGCTGGTGTGCCGGGAGTGGAAACTCGACAACCTGCTGGCCGAACTGGCCCTGCACCGCCTCGACCTGGTGCTATCGGACGCGCCGATTCCGCCATCGATCAGCGTCAAGGCCTTCAGCCATCAGCTTGGTGCATCCGGTCAAACGTTTTTTGCCGCGCCGGCGCTGGCCGAACGGTACCAGGCCGGATTTCCGGATTGCATGGAGGGAGCGCCGATGCTCATGCCGGCGCAGGATTCGGCCACCGGGCAAAAGTTGCAGTCCTGGTTCCAGGCCCGGTCTCTGCATCCGCATATCGTCGGCGAATTCGACGACAGCGCGCTGGCCAAGGAGTTCGGTCGCCGGGGGGCCGGACTGTTCGTGGCGCCGACTGTGCTCGCCGACGATATTGCGCGCCAGTTCGGCGTCACCGCCATCGGTCAGGCCGATGGCATCACGGTGGAGTATTTCGCTATTTCGGTCGAACGCCGGATCACGCATCCGTGCGTGGTGGCGATCACTCGTTCGGCGCGTCTGGCGCTGTTTGCTTCTGCGCCGGGCGGTGCGCGACGGCGGCGCAAATCGGCAGGCTGAGCGGAGCTCAGCCCAGACAGGGTAGAAGCACAGGCCAGCTTCGCTCAGGCGCTGCTGGCACGCAGGGTTTTGTGGCTATGCTATTGCCTCATGAAGCTTTACAACTACTTTCGTTCCTCTGCGTCGTTCCGTGTGCGTATTGCACTGGCACTCAAGCAACTGCCCTACGAATATGTGTCGGTGCATCTGGCTCGGGGTGACCACAAGTTGCCGGCCTACGCTGCCGTTGCGGCTGACAGGCTGGTGCCGGTGCTCGAAGTCGGCGACCTGCGCCTTTCGCAATCGATGGCAATCATCGAATTCCTGGACGAGACCCATCCGCAGGTGCGGCTGGTTCCGGTCGATTCCGTGCAGCGGGCCCAGGTGCGGGCCTTGGCGCAAAGCATTGCCTGCGAAATCCATCCGCTGAACAACCTGCGGGTGCTCAAATACCTGGTGCGCGACCTCAAGGCGGACGAGGCGGCTAAAACCGCCTGGTACCGCCATTGGGTTCGCGAGGGCCTGGTGGCGTTCGAGCGCCAGCTCGCGCAGTTGCCCCAGGGCCGCTATTGTTTCGGCGACACACCCACGCTGGCTGATTGTTGCCTGGTGCCCCAGATCTTCAACGGCCAACGCTTCGATTGCGATTTCTCCGGCTTGCCCCGTACCATGGCCGCTTTCGCGGCCTGTATGGCGCTGGAGGGGTTCCAGGCAGCCCAGCCGTCCGCCTGCCCGGATTTCGAGTCATGACGTTGCTGCCGGGCTGCGGCGACGCGACATTGCCAGCGCCAGCTGGTCCATCGGTCGCTGAACACGGCATGTCATGAGCCGGTCCACCTGGCATCCGCAATGGCTGGTGCCGCAATGGCCAGTACCGGCTTCGGTCCATGCGGTGTTCACGACCCGCCACGGGGGTGTATCACGCCCGCCATTCGACAGCCTGAACCTCGGCCGGCCATCCGATGACGATGCGCAGGCGGTGCAGATCAATCGCGCCCGTCTGCAAACGACGTTGGGAGTCGAGCCGAACTATCTCAGCCAGGTGCATGGCACCCGATCGGTGTTGCTGGACGGTCCGGTGCAGGCTGGTGCGATCGAGGCCGATGCCTGTTGCAGCGCCAGTGCCGGCGTCGTCTGCACGATACGGGTGGCCGACTGCCTGCCTGTGTTGCTGGCCCACGCAGGCGGCCGTGTCGTGGCCGCGGCACACGCCGGATGGCGCGGCCTGGCCGACGGCGTGCTGGAGGCCAATGTCCGGCAATACCAGACGCTGGTGCCGGGCGGGTCCGGCGCCGATGCGGCGCCGGCAATTGCCGCGGCCACCTGCGCTTGGCTGGGGCCGTGTATCGGACCGAATGCGTTCGAGGTCGGGCCGGAGGTCCGCGCAGCGTTCATGGTTTTCGATCCGGCTGCACAGGCCCTGTTCAGGCCGGGCAGGCCCGGTAAGTGGTTTGCCGATCTGGCAGGTCTGGCCCGCTTGCGCTTGCGCGCGCTCGGCATCACCCGCCTGTACGGCAACGATTCGACCCGGCCCTGGTGTACTGTCAACAATCCGTCACGGTTCTTTTCGCACCGGCGCGACAGTCTCGCCTTGGGCGGCAGCGGGCGCCTGGCCGCTTGTATCTGGTTCGATTGACTCTGGTTCGATTGACTCTGATTCGATTGACACGTCAGTCTCGCGTGCACGCAAGGCCCTGCGCCGAGCGGGTGTGCCCAGAAGGTACATGACCAGGGAGACCGGGGCTACGCCGTACAGCAGAAACGTGATCACGGCGCCGAGCACCGTTCCCTGGCTGCTGGTGGCTTCCGCCACCGCCATCATGACGGTGACATATATCCAGCCAATAAGAACAAGGTACATTGCCCGCGAGTCTAGCGTGCCTGTCAGTTTGACGAAGGACGGGTTTGCGATACTCTAGTCGTATCGGTCAGGTATTGTGGGAGACAAGATGAAGCAGGACAACTCGGGCATGTGGCGCCAGTCGGCCGAACAGCTGCAACTGCAGATGGCCAGTGGCTGGTCCGGTGCCATGCAGGCGCTGCAGAACCTGATGCCGCCGGTTCAGGCCGGACTGCCGCGGGTTCCCGATGGGGTGGCGCCCCCACTCCAGTTTTCTGCGGCCAAGCTGCAGCAGCTGCAGCAGCAATACCTGCAGGAAACCAGCCAGCTGTGGAGCGAGGCTCTCGAGGGCAAGCCGCAAATGCGCGACAAGCGATTTGCCGACGCGGCCTGGAGCGGCAATCCGATGGCCGCCTTCACCGCGGCCAACTACCTGCTCCATTCGCGCGCACTGGTCGGACTGGTCGATGCGCTCGAGTCGGACGAAAAGACACGGGCCCGGGTGCGGTTTGCCGTCGAGCAATGGCTGGCCGCCGCCGCGCCGAGCAATTTTCTGGCGCTCAACGCCGAGGCCCAGAAAAAGGCGCTTGACAGCCAGGGCGAAAGCATCGCCAAGGGCATGCAGAATTTGTTGCACGATATCCGGCAAGGCCATGTGTCGATGACCGACGAGAGCCTGTTCGAGGTCGGCAAGAACGTGGCTACGACCGCAGGGGCCGTCGTGTTCGAGAACGAGCTTTTTCAGCTGCTCGAGTACAAGCCGCTGACGGCAAAGGTGTTCGAGAAGCCTTTGTTGCTGGTCCCGCCGTGCATCAACAAGTACTACATCCTGGACCTGCAGCCCGAGAACTCGCTGGTACGTTATGCGGTTGCCCAGGGCCATCGCACCTTCGTCGTGAGCTGGCGCAATCCCGACGCATCGCTGGCCAGGAAGACCTGGGACGACTACATCGAGGATGCGGCGATCCGGGCCATCGCCGTGGTGCGCGAGATCAGCCGCTCCAAGACCATCAATGCGCTCGGTTTTTGCGTCGGTGGAACCATCCTGTGCAATGCGTTGGCGGTGTTGGCCCAGCGTGGCGAAAAGCCGGTGGCCAGCGCTACCCTGCTGACCACGTTGCTCGACTTTACCGACACCGGCATTCTCGATGTCTTCATCGACGAGGCTTTTGTGAAGTACCGCGAGATGGAGATGGGGCAGGGCGGCCTGATGAAGGGTCAGGACCTGGCCTCGACCTTCTCGTTTCTGCGCCCGGTTGACCTGGTATGGAATTATGTGGTGGGCAACTACCTCAAGGGCGAGACGCCGCCGCCGTTCGACCTGCTGTACTGGAACAGCGACTCGACCAATCTGCCGGGTCCCTTGTACGCCTGGTACCTGCGCAACACCTACCTCGAAAATCGGCTGGTCAAGCCGGGCAAGACAGTGGTGTGTGGCGAGAAGATCGACCTGCGCAAGGTCGACCTGCCGGTCTACATCTATGGGTCGCGCGAGGACCATATCGTGCCGATCGGCGGCGCCTATGCGTCGACCCAGCACCTGCCAGGCAAGAAGCGTTTCGTCATGGGCGCCTCGGGCCATATCGCCGGCGTCATCAACGCACCGGCCAAGAACAAGCGCAGCCACTGGATCGGCCCGGCCAACCAGTTCCCGGCCACCGTCGAGAACTGGATCGCCGGCGCGAAGGAGCATCCGGGCAGCTGGTGGCCGGATTGGGCCGCCTGGCTCAAATCCCAGGCCGGCAAGCAGGTCGCCGCCCCGAAGTCCTATGGCCGTGGCACATTCAAGGCCATCGAGCCTGCACCGGGCCGTTATGTCAAGGCCAAGGCCTGACAGCAACCGTCATCATTCAAAGGAGAACAGCATGGAAGAGATCGTCATCGTCGCCGCAACCCGGACCGCCGTGGGCAAGTTTGGCGGAAGCCTGGCGAAGGTGCCGGCCACCGAGCTCGGCGCCATCGTCGTGGCCGAGGTGCTCAAGCGCAGCGGTCTGGCCGCCGATCAGGTCGGCGAGGTCATCATGGGCCAGGTGCTGGCCGCTGGCGCGGGCCAGAACCCGGCGCGCCAGGCCCTGATCAAGAGCGGGCTGAACCAGGCAACACCGGCATTGACCATCAACGCGGTCTGCGGCTCGGGCCTCAAGGCGGTGATGCTGGCCGCACAGGCCGTGGCCTGCGGCGACAGCGAGATCGTCATCGCCGGCGGCCAGGAGAACATGAGCGCCTCGCCACATGTGCTGCTCGGGTCGCGGGACGGACAACGCATGGGCGACTGGAAGATGATCGACTCGATGATCGTGGACGGCCTGTGGGACGTTTACAACCAGTACCACATGGGCATCACGGCCGAGAACGTCGCGAAGAAATACGGCATCTCGCGCGAGGCGCAGGACGCGCTGGCTCTGGCCAGCCAGCAGAAGGCGGCCGCGGCTCAGGAGGCGGGACGCTTCAAGGACGAAATCGTGTCGGTCAGCATTCCTCAGCGCAAGGGCGATCCGATCGTGTTCTCCGCCGACGAATACATCAACAAGAAGACCAGTGCCGAGGCGCTGGCCGGCTTGCGGCCCGCGTTCGACAAGGCTGGTGGCGTGACGGCGGGCAATGCTTCGGGTCTCAACGATGGCGCAGCCGCGGTGATGGTCATGACGGCAAGGAAGGCCGCCTCGCTCGGCCTCAAGCCCCTGGGCCGCATCGCCAGCTTCGCCACCAGCGGCCTGGATCCGGCGTTGATGGGCATGGGCCCGGTGCCCGCCTCGACGAAGGCGCTCGAACGTGCGGGCTGGAAGGCCAAGGACCTGGACCTGCTGGAGATCAACGAGGCGTTCGCCGCCCAGGCCTGCGCCGTGCACCAGGAAATGGGCTGGGATACCAGCAAGGTCAATGTCAATGGCGGTGCCATTGCGATCGGTCACCCCATCGGCGCGTCCGGATGCCGCATACTGGTGACGCTGCTGCACGAAATGCACAAGCGCGATGCGAAGAAAGGCATCGCATCGCTTTGTATCGGAGGCGGCATGGGTGTTGCGCTGACCATCGAGCGTTGATCGGCACGTACCCGTAGACCCATTTCAACAAGAGGAGATCACCATGAGTCAAAAAGTAGCGTATGTCACCGGGGGCATGGGTGGAATCGGAACTGCCATCTGCCAGCGCCTGCACAAGGAAGGCTTCAAGGTCATCGCCGGTTGCGGACCGACCCGGGACCACGCCAAGTGGATCGCCGAGCAGGCCACGCAAGGCTACACCTTCCACGCGTCGGTGGGTAATGTTGGCGACTGGGATTCCACTGTCGCCGCGTTCGCCAAATCCAAGACGGAACATGGTGCCATCGATATCCTGGTGAACAACGCCGGCATCACCAAGGACCGCATGTTCCTGAAAATGACGCGAGAGGACTGGGATGCGGTGATCGAGACCAACCTGAACTCCATGTTCAACGTGACCAAACAGGTCGTCGCCGACATGGTGGAAAAGGGCTGGGGCCGCATCATCAACATCAGTTCGGTCAATGGCGAGAAAGGCCAGGCCGGCCAGACCAACTATTCGGCGGCCAAGGCGGGCATGCACGGCTTCACGATGGCACTGGCGCAGGAGATGGCCAGCAAGGGCGTGACCGTCAACACCGTCAGCCCGGGTTACATCGGCACCGACATGGTCAAGTCCATCCGCGAGGATGTGCTGGCCAAGATCGTCGCCACGATTCCCGTCAAGCGCCTGGGCGAACCGAGCGAGATTGCGTCCATCATCGCCTGGCTGGCGTCCGAGGAAGGCGGCTACTCCACCGGTGCCGACTTCTCGGTTAACGGCGGTCTGCACATGGGTTGATGCAGGACCTGCGTGGCTGGCGCGATGGCGCGCTGCTGCGACGGACAATTCAGCCCGCATGAGTGCGCCCAATCCGTTCACGGAATTCGTTGCCGGATTCGAGCAGTGCCTCGATCGGGGCAGAACACTCACCGCCGCGCAGGCCGAACCGGCGCTGCTGCCACCGGTGCCGGACAATGCGCCGGTGTGCCTGTTGTTTTCGCCCCATCCCGACGATGAGGCGATTGCCGGTGGGCTGCCGCTGCGCCTGCGCCGTGAGGGACCGTGGCGGGTCGTCAATGTCGCGGTGACGTTGGGCAGCAACCAGGCGCGGCGAGCCGAGCGCTGGGCCGAATTGCGCCATTGCTGCGACCTTCTGGGTTTCGATCTGGTCAGCGCATCCGGCGAGCCGGCGTGCGGGCTTGAGCGCATCGATCCGGCGTCAGCGCTGGAGGAGCCGGCGCATTGGGCCGGTTGTGTCGAGCGGGTTGCCGCGCTGCTGCGGCATTACCGGCCGCAGGTTGTCATGTGTCCCCATGCGCTGGACGGTCACCCCGCGCATATCGGCACGCATGTACTGGTGATCGATGCGCTGGCTGTTGCTGGGCTCCAGCGCCCTTTGCACGTTTTGTGCAGCGAGTACTGGAGCACCCAGCCGCAGCCGGCTCTGATGGTCGAACTGGGTTGCCGTGAGGTCGCGGACCTGGTGGGCGCGTTGAGTCAGCATGTCGGCGAGGTGGCGCGCAATCCGTACCATCTCAGCCTGCCGGCATGGTTCATCGACGGAGTGCGGCGCGGTGCCGAACGGGTCCGTGCGGCCGCAAGCCCGGCGCCGGATTACCGTTTTGCTGCGTTGTACGGCTGGCAGCGCTGGGAACTGGGCGCGCTCTCGCCGATGGTGCCTCGTGCCTTGCCGCTCACAACGCCGGCCGGTCTGCTTTTTGCCTGAGTGCGGCTGCGTGTACCAGCACCAGTCGGTCGTTGCCGAAATACATGTCGTCACCGAGAAACATCGTGGGTGATCCGAAACCGCCGCGGCGTACGAGCTCCTCGGTGTTGGCCTTGAGCCGGTCCTTGATCGGTTGCGTCGCGATGGCCTGCAGCACGGTATCCATATCGATACCGCAGCGTTGGCAGACGGCCGCGATCACCGGGTCCTGCGAAATATCCTGGTCGCCGCCCCAGTAGGCCTCGAACGCGGCCCGGGCAAACTCCTGCATGCGCTGCGGTTGTGCCTGTTCCAGCAACCACACACAGGCGCGCATGACCTTGACGCTGTTGACCGGGAACACGGTCGGCGGCATCTTGATGGTCAGGCCAGCCATCAAGGCCCAGTCCTGGGTGTCCTTGCGCAGGTAGTTCAACTTGGCAGGCACCGGGTTGTCGCGCTGCGCATAGACGCTGGGGTTCACGCTGTTGAACACGCCGCCGACCAGGATGGGGCGCCATTGCAACGGTACTCCGATCTCCCGTGCCATCGGCTGGATGTTGTGGAAAGCCAGATAACTCCACGGGCTGGAGCAGTCGAAGAAAAATTCGATCATCATGGTGAATCCTTGATGCAATGGCGCACCGTGTCATGGTGACATGGTGACATGGTTCGACTGTTCCGATGTTGACAGGCGGCATGCGCAAGGGACAGCGCGCATTCTTCCTGAAAGAATCAGACGCAGGTGTTTTACATTACATGCGTCGTGCCAGTAGTAAGCTCTTGCCCATGAACGCCATGTCCACGCTGCAGCAAGCCCCGCGCCAGGGCGGTCGATCATTCCGATGATCGATTCCGGCTACGCCTATGCACGGCTGGAGGAATTGCGCATCGGGCTGTACGTCGATCTCGAACTGGGCTGGATGTCGCATCCGTTCCCCAAAGGCAACTTCAAGATCACATCGACCCGGCAGATCGACACCTTGCGTGCTCTGGGGGTCGAGCGGGTGCGATACGTTCCCGCTCGAAGCGACCCTGCACCGTTGCCAGTATCCGAATCGCCGCCCGCTCCCGCAGCGAGCCTGTCCGACGAACGTCCCGGCCCGAGCGGGCCGTCCGCACCCGATGACATGCCGGACAGTCTCCGTATGCTGCGCCAGCAGCAAGCGGTGCAGATCGCCGCACAACGTGCCAGCCTGGACTCGTGCGACCAGCAGTTCGATGCGGCGATTCGCCAATACCGGCGGGTCCTCGAGCAGATACCGGATGACCCGGATGCCGCAGCCGGGCAGTGCCGTGAACTGGTGTCCACGCTGGTGGGTGACCTGTTGGGCCAGAGTGAGTCGTCGATACGCCTGTTGTCGGAGTCGACCGGAGACCGGGCCTGGATGCATCCGGTCAATGTAACGGTCCTTTCCTTGCTGCTGGGCAAGGCGCTGGGCATGCAGGCCGAACCTTTGTGCGAACTGGGCCTGGCCGCGCTGCTCCATGATGTCGGCAAGACCCAGCTGCCCGACCGGGTGCGGTTGTCCGACGCCAGTTTTGCGCCGGCGCAGTACCGGCAATACCAAAGCCATGTCGCACTGGGCGTTGCAATGGCGCAGCAGCTCGGGTTTTCCGCCGATGTGCAAGCCACCATTGCGCAGCACCATGAAATGCTCGATGGCAGCGGTTTCCCGCACCAGTTGCGCGGGAGCGCAATCAGCCAGGCTGGCAAGGTGCTGGCGCTGGTAAACCGGTACGAAAACATGTGCAATCCAGCACGGGTATCGGCTGCGGCCACGCCGCATGAGGCCTTGTCGCTGATCTTCTCGCAGATGAAGGATCGACACGATGTCGCCGTGCTCGGTAAGTTCATCCGGATGATGGGTATCTACCCGCCCGGGTCGGTGGTGCAGCTATCGGATAGCCGGTATGCGCTGGTGGTGTCGGTCAACTCGGCGCGGCCCCACAAGCCGCGCGTCATGGTGCATGATCGCGGCATCGACAAGGAGCAAGCCCTGATACTCGATCTGGAACACGCACCTGAAGCCGGTATCCGGCGAAGCCTGCGGCCCGACCTGCTGCCACGCGAGGCCATGGACTACCTCGCTCCGCGGCTGCGGATCTGCTACTTTTTCGAGCGGACCGTGGACCCCGTGCGCGCCGAGATCGTACCGTGATACCGGTCGGCTATGGCGTCCTGATCGAAGCCCTGATCGAGGCCGTCTGGCTGGTGGATCCGGTCAGCCTGCGCATCGTGTCGGTCAACCAGGCAGCGGTGGACCTGGTCGGACTGGCCCGGGAGGATCTGCAGGGCCGTACCGCCGTCGAGCTGACCGCCACGCCGGAAGACCAGTATTTCTGGGAGGATGTGGCCGCCGGGCTCAGTCACACCATCCACTCGGAGACGCTGATGCGCACCGGCGACGGAATCGCGATTCCAGTCGATCGCCGGGTCAGCCGCATCTGGCTCGACGGCGCCACGCCGCTGTTCCTGGTCTGCCTGCAGGACCTGCGCCAGCAACGCCGCACAGAGGGCGAGCTCGAGAGCCGGGTCGCCGAGCTGCGCGCGACGCTGGAATCCACCGCCGACGGCATCATGGCCAGCGATTTCGATGGCCGGGTACGCAACTACAACCGGCGTTTTGCCGAAATGTGGGATCTGCCCGAGTCGTTGATCGTGCGGCGCAACGATCCGGCCCTGTTTGCGCACATGGCGGCGGCCATGGCGGACTCGCAGCTGTACCAGGATCGGCTGTCCGAGATTGCGGCGTCGCCGCTGATGGAGGCGCACGATGAACTGTTGTTGCGCTGTGGTCGCGTCATCGAGCGGCGTTCCCTGCCCCAGTTCCACCGGGGTCAACCCAGCGGCAGGGTATACGCGTTCCGCGACATCACCCAGCGCGTCGACAGCCAGGCTCAGTTGCGCCTTGCAGCCAAGGTATTCGAGTCCAGTCTGGACGCGATCTTCATCACCGGCGCCGATTTCCGCCTTCTGGCTGCCAACCCCAGCTGCGTGCGCCTGACCGGCGTGCAGCAGGCTGTCCTGATCGGCAGTTCCGCACGCGACTTCTTCCATGATCCGCATGACCAGGGCTTTTTCGTACGGGTGGCGCAACACCTGGATACCGATGGCTTCTGGGAGGGCGAAGTGCAGCGGCGGAGCGCTGGCCAGCAGGCGCAGACGGTGCAGGTGTGCTGGGTGTTGCTGCGCGACGACAACGGCCAGCCGGTGCACAGCATCTGCTTCTTCAAGGACCTGAGCGAGAAATATGCGGCCCAGCTGCGCATCGAGAACCTGGCTTATCGCGATGTATTGACCGGCCTGCCCAATCGCCTGCTGCTCACGCAAAGGGTCGACTTCGCGTTGCGCATGGCCGAGCGCAACGGGGGTCAGTTCGCGGTGTTCTTCCTGGACCTTGACCGTTTCAAGAATATCAACGACTCGATGGGGCATGCCTTTGGCGACCGGGTGCTGGTGGAGGTGGCCACGCGCATCAATGCCTGCCTGCGCGACGTCGACACCTTGTGCCGGCTCGGCGGCGATGAATTCGTCATCTTCCTGCAGGAGGCGGACGCGCCGGGCGCCGAGGCCTGCGCGCAACGCGTGTTGCGTGCGCTGGCAGATCCCTTCGTGCTCGACGGCATGAACTTCTCGGTCGGTTGCAGCATCGGCGTGGCCTTGTACCCGGATGACGGCAAGACGCTGGACGAACTGATCCAGTATGCCGACACGGCGATGTACCGGGTGAAGGAGCGAGGACGGGGCAGCTTCCGTTTCTACCAGCCGCAGATGAATGTCGACGTGTTGTCGCGCATCAAGATGGACCACGCCATGCGCCAGGGACTGCTGCAGGGTCGCTTTTGCCTGCACTACCAGCCTCAGATCGCGCTGGCAGGCGGCCGCATGATCGGCGCCGAAGCGCTGGCGCGCTGGAACGATGCCGAGTTCGGCGACGTGTCTCCATCGGTGTTCATCGTCCTGGCCGAGGAGACCGGTTTCATCACCACGATCGGCAAATGGGTGCTGGAGCAGGCGGTGCGGCAGGCGGCAGCATGGCAGCGTGCCGGAACTCCGATTCCGGTATCGGTCAATGTGTCGGCGTTTCAATTCCATCAGTCCGACTTCGTGTCCATGGTTGGTGCCACGTTGAGTGAAGCGGGGCTGTCGCCGACCTTGCTCGAGCTCGAGCTGACCGAGTCGATCCTGGTGCGCGATGCCGACGAGGCACTGGAGCGGCTGCATGCGCTGGCGCGGCTGGGTGTGACGCTGTCGATCGACGATTTCGGCACCGGTTACTCGAGCCTGGCCTATCTCAAGCGTTTCCCGATCACCCGGCTCAAGATCGACCGATCCTTCGTGACCGGACTGCCGCAGGACGACAGCGATCGCGCCATCGTCAGCGCGACCATCGGCGTGGCGCGGGCGCTCGGACTCGACGTGGTCGCCGAAGGCGTTGAAACCCAGGCTCAAATGGAGTGCCTGCGTGGGCTCGGGTGCGCGGCCTATCAGGGCTTCCTGTGTTCACCGGCCGTTCCGGTGGAGCAATTCGAGCGGCTGATGGACACATTGCTCGGAGACTAGGCGCTTGTAGCGACGCAGTAGTGCGGCTATCAGCCTACCCACGGCACAACAGGGTAGGCATGTCACCATTGAGCCCCATCCGTCCGGACAGGACGCCTGTGCAGTCCCGGTAGCGCTAGCGGGGCCGACACGACGGCCGTTCGGAGGAACTGCTCGAAGAAATAAGGGTGCCTGCAGCGGCCACCGGGCCGCATCCTGAACCGGGGTTCAGGTGGGCGAGGTCAGCGAAGGCGTCGGGTTCATCTGACGCGAGATGATCACACCAGCCAGGCGATGTTCCAAGCCCGAGCTACGAGAGCATTGGTTCAAGGAATTAAAAGCCCGATGGACACTGCAGACGGTCGGATTGTAGTGGCTTGCACCGAGTCTCGACTGGAAAAAGCACATGCGACGCAGGCCTGACCTCAAATCAGCTGGCCGTCTTCTCCCAGTGCGCGATCGAGGCGGTCCAGCAGCGACGTGAGCATCATGTTGTCGTTGGCATCCGACTCGGATGATGCCTGCGCGGCCGACTCGGACGCCGGTGCCGGGACGGTGCCGGCCGCGACCGCGTTCTCGCCGAGGTCGAACGCCAGGTTCAACGCAGCCAGCACCGCGATCCGGTCGCGTGCACGCACCTTGCCGCCATCGCGGATCTTGCACATCGCGGTATCGACCCGCTCCACAGCCTCCAGCAAGCGCCCCTCGCCGCCGAGCGGGCATCCCAGCAGGTAGTTCTGGCCCATGATCTGCACTTCAAGCTGCTTCATGACGCATCTTTGGTGTGATTGCCAACGCCGGCTTCGGGCAACCGGTCCAGCAGGGCGTCAACCCGGGCCCGTGCCGCTCCCAGGCGCGATTTCAGCGAATCACGCTCGTTGGTGAGTGTCTCGACCTGGCTCGCGAGCAGTACGTTGGTGCGCTGCAATTCTGCGTGGCGCACCAGCAATCGCTCCACCCGCTCGGCGATCTGGTCGATTTTGGTCTGTTTCGACATACGCCGGCATTGTAGAGTTAGCCTGCCGCCGGTCGCATAGAATCGCCAGGTTGGTGCTCGCGGTGTGGTTCGCATGCCGCAGTTCAACGGGAAGCAGGAGGCCAAGCCGGCAACGGCAAGGTTAACCTGCGCTGCCCCCGCAACGGTAAGTGGACGGGTCTTCGCACCCCGCAGCCATCACAGCCACTGGACGCCCTTAACAGGCGTCTGGGAAGGCGATGGTCGTCGCTCCATCAGCCCGGATACCGGCCAACAAGGCGGTCGGCTGCTTGCAGCCGGCCACGGCGCCCATTAGCTGTCGGGGACGACGGCCCGGGTTTTCAATCGAGTCCATCCATGATGTTCAGGTCCCGCTCCTTCGCGCGTTTTGGCGCGTTTTCGCTTGTTATCGCCTCGGCATTCCCTGTGTTTGCCCAATCGCCGTCAACCCCTGTACTGCCGGAGGTCGTGGTAACCGCCACGCGCAGCCCTCAGTTGCTCAGCGCCGCTTTGGCGCACACCACCGTCATCAATCGCGGAGACATCGTGCGCTCGCAGGCGACCGATGTGTTCACCTTGCTCGAGCGTGAGGCAGGCCTGCAACGCACTCAGAATGGAGGCCTGGGAGCCGTATCCAGCCTGTTCGTGCGCGGTTCGCCCACGCTCGATACCTTGATCCTGATCGACGGCATCGCACTCAACAAGCAGGACGCTTCCGGCGCTGCCAGCCTCGAACATCTGATGCTGGACAATATCGAGCGCGTCGAGGTCGTCCGTGGCAACGTCTCGGCCATCTATGGTTCGGGTGCGATCGGTGGCGTGATCCAGATCTTTACCCGCGGCGCTTCGCAGACGCCGTCGGCCGCCGTGTCGATGGAATTCGGGCCACGGGCATCGCGCAAGGCGTCGGGCAGTGTGAATGCGACGGCAGGCGCAACATCCCTGGGGCTGGTGGTGTCCCGCACCGAGACTAACGGCTTCTCGGCCCTCAACACGGCGCAGCAACCCAGTGCCAACCCGGACGCCGACGGGTACCGCAATGCCAGTGTGAACCTGTCGCTGGTCCACCGGCTGTCGAAGGACCACAATGTCGGTCTGCGGGTCATGCGCTCGACGGGCGATCTGGAGTACGACAGTGCGTTCGGTGCCCCCGTCGACATTCAGACAGCCACGACGAACTTGGGTCAATCGACCTTGTTCACGGACAATACCTGGGGCCGTTGGCGCAGTCGCATTTCGCTGGGAGAGTTGTCGGACAAGAGCGAGAGCCGCGACGACGGCGTGTTCGGTTCGACGGATTCGTTTGTCACGCGTGTCACGATGCTGAACTGGGTCAATACCGTGAATCTGGGCACGGGTTGGTTGGCGACGGCCGGTCTCGAACTGCAACGCCAACGTGCGGTTGCCGCGACCACGTCGGCTTTTGGCAGTCCCTATGACGTGCGGCGCAACGCCCGATCGGCTTTTGCCGGCCTCGAAGGCCGCGTCGGACCTGGAGATATCCAGTTCAATGTGCGCCATGATTTGGTCGGGACGTTGCAGGAAAACACGGGTTATCTCGGATATGGCCTGCCCGTCACCGAGCATGTCAAATTGATTGCCAATTTGTCGACCGCTTTCAATGCACCGCCGCTGGGGTACCTGTTTGCGCCGGGTTTTGGCAATCCAGCGCTGCGACCGGAGAAGGCGCGCAGCAAGGAGGTTGGCCTGCAATATGAACAGGCTGGGCATCTCGCGCGTGTGACCCTGTTCGACACCCGTGTCACGGATCAGCTTGTGTACGACAACACTACATTTGCATTTGCCAACATCGCCCGCACCCGGAACCAGGGCGCAGAGTTGTCCTATAAAGGCCGTATCGGCAATACCGACCTGCGGGCCAGTCTGACCGTTCAGGACCCGACCGACGAGCTCACTGGCCAGACTTTGCGGCGGCGTGCCCGCCAGATGGCATCGTTCGGATTGTCACACCCGGTGGGACCATGGCGATTCGACGGAAACCTCCGCTACAGCGGTGAGCGCCCCGATGGGGTGAATACGAGGCTGGCGGCCTACTCGGTACTGGACATGTCGCTGTCGTACCAGTTGTCGCGGGAGTGGGTGCTCAAGGGACGTCTGGACAATGTGACCGACAAACGGTACCAGACCGCCAACCAATACAACCAGACTCCGCGCAGCTTGTATGTGGGTGTGACCTGGACGCCTGTGTTGGGGTTGTAGACCACTTGTGATGCCGATGGCTGAAGCGATACACACCACCGATGGCCACGTGCTGGGCCCGCAGCGCATCGTGTGCCTGACCGAGGAGACCACCGAGTGGTTGTATCTGCTCGGACAGGAGCACCGCATCGTCGGCATCTCCGGATACACCGTGCGGCCGCGCCGGGCCCGCCAGGAAAAGCCGCGGATCAGCGCCTTCCTGACCGCCAAGATCGACAAGATCCTGGCGCTGGAACCCGACTGCGTGTTCGGTTTCTCCGACCTGCAGGCCGACATCGCGTCGGCCTTGATCCGGCACGGGATACAGGTGACGGTGTTCAACCAGCGCAGCGTGGAGTCGATTTTCTCGATGATGTACCAGGTCGCAGCCATGGTCGGACAAGCGCAGGGGGGGCTGGAGCAGATAGCCGCGATGCGCGCCGGGCTCGACTCGATGCGCGCTGCGGCTGCGGCACTGGCGCGCCGGCCCAGGGTGTATTTCGAGGAGTGGGACGAACCGGCGATCAGCGCGATCCGTTGGGTCTCGGAGCTGATGGGTATTGCCGGTGGTGACGACTGTTTTCCGGAGCTGGCCAGCCAGGCCATGGGTCGGGACCGCATCATCGCCGACCGCGACGAGATCGTGCGGCGCGACCCGGACATGATCATCGGCTCCTGGTGTGGCAAGAAGTTCCGTCCCGAGACCGTGGCGGCCCGGCCGGGTTGGGCGGGTGTACGCGCGGTGCGCGATCGACAGATCTTCGAGATCAAGTCCGCCGACATTTTGCAGCCCGGCCCGGCTGCGCTGACCGATGGCGCCGCACAACTGCACCGCCTCGTGATGGAGTGGGCGCAGCACCATGGTTGATACGATGCCGCGGTTGGACGTCATGGTCTGGCCGCGGCGCTGGAACCCGGCCCGGGCCATACGCGCGGTGCTGCTGCTGCTGTGCCTCGTGTTCGCCGCAGCTGGCGCGGGTGCGCTCGAGATCACCGACGACCGTGGCGTGCGGGTGACGGTTGCCGTCGCACCGGCGCGGATCGTCACTGTCCTTCCCTCGCTGACCGAAATGGTGTGTCAGCTCGGCCACTGCCAGCGCCTGGTTGGCGTGGACCGCTACTCCAATTTCCCGGAATCGGTGCGCCAGTTGCCGCGCGTCGGTGGCGGTCTGGACCCCAGTGTGGAGGCGATCGTCGCGTTGCGGCCCGATCTGGTGCTGCTGGCCGCCTCCTCGCCGGTGGCCGCGCGCCTGGAGTCGCTGGGCCTGGTGGTACTGGCGTTCGAGCCCAAGCGGTACGCCGATGTGCGCCGGGTGCTGGACCAACTCGGCCGGGTGCTCGATGCCGGGCCGCAGGCGCAGCACGCGTGGAATGCGATCGAGTCCGGCGTGGCTGCCGCCGCGCAGTCCTTGCCACCGTCGGCGCGCGGCACACGCGTGTATTTCGAGGTCAATGCCGCACCGTACGCCGCGGGAGAGTCGTCGTTCATCGGCGAGACGCTGCAGCGCCTGGGCCTGCGCAACATCGTACCGGCACAACTGGGGGCATTCCCGCGCATCAATCCCGAGTTCGTCGTGCGCGCCGATCCGGACCTCATCATGGTGGGTGACGCCAGCTTCGTCGGCATGCTCCAGCGTCCGGGCTGGTCGCGCATGCGCGCCATTGCCGAAAAGCGGGTCTGCGTGTTCGATCCGGCGCAAGCCGATGTCATGGTGCGGGCCGGCCCGCGTATCGCCGAGGCTGCGCATGCCATGGCCCGGTGCGTAACGAGCCACCGGCCGTGATGGTGCAGCCTGACTCCCCGTTGCGACGGCAGGCGCGATGGCCAGCGGTGGTTGCCGGCGCGTTGCTGGCGCTCTCGTTCCTGCTGCTGCTGCTCGCCGCCGCCATAGGCAGCACCGGTCTGGAAAGCCTGACGACACTGCGCGATGACCCGGTGGCGCTGCAGATCATCCGTGACATCCGGGCGCCGCGTGCGCTGGGCGCCTGGCTGGCCGGCGCCTTGCTCGGCCTGGCGGGAGCGATCGCGCAAGGCCTGTTCCGCAACCCGCTGGCCGACCCGTATCTGCTGGGCAGCGCCTCGGGCGCCTCGCTCGGCGTCTCCATTGCGCTGGTGGCCATGGGCGCGACGCCGTATGCCAGCGCTTGGCTGTCCCGGCTGGGCCTGACGGGTGCCGCATTCGTGGGGGCCACCGGCGCGGTATTTCTGACGCTGGTGCTGGCGCAGGGCGTGCACCAGACCATGCGCCTGTTGTTGGCCGGTGTTGTCGTGGGTGTAGTGCTGGGAGCGCTCGGCTCGCTGGTCATGATGCTGCAGCCGGAGGTGATGTTGTCGATGCAAGCCTTCATGCTGGGCAGCACCGGATTCGTCGGCTGGTCGGCCTGCGCCGTGATGGCGCTGGTCTGGCTGCTGTGCGCACCGCTGGCCATCGCGCTGAGCCGGGTTCTGGACGGTCTGTCCTTGGGCGAGGCGACCGCCGCCAGCCTGGGCCTGCCGCTGCCGCGGGCCCGGGTCGTGCTCGTCGTCACGCTGGCACTGGCCACCGGCGCGGCCGTGGCGCAGACCGGCCTGATCGCCTTCGTCGGGCTGGCGGCGCCTCATCTGGTGCGCTCGATCGTGCGCACGACGCACCGCAATTTCCTGCTGCTGGCCAGCCTGATGGGCGGCCTGTTGCTGCTGGCAGCCGATACTCTGGCTCGTTCGCTGATCGCGCCGCAGGAACTGCCGGTGGGCGTGTTGACCGCCGTGCTGGGCGGCGGCTACCTGTTGTGGTTGATGCACCGGCGCAGCGGCGCGCCAGGAGGATAGATTGGGGCCTGTCACCGTTTCCCCCGCCTGCGCCTTGCAGGCACATGGACTGCATGTGCAACTGGGACGGTTGCCGGTGTTGCACGGCATCGACCTGACATTGCCACGGGGACGCTGGACCAGCGTCGTCGGTCCCAACGGCGCTGGCAAGTCGACGCTGCTCAAGGCGCTGGCGCAGCTGATTCCGCATTCCGGCGAGGTGCATCTGCTGGGTGATCCGGTGGCCACCGTACCGGCGCGGTTGCGGGCGCGGCGCATGGCCTGGCTGGGCCAGAATGAATCGAGTGGTGACGACCTGCGGGTATGGGACGTGGTCATGCTGGGTCGATTGCCGCACCAGGCCTGGCTGGCGGGTCCGGGCCCGGCCGATGCCCTGGCAGTGGAGCAGGCCCTGCGTGCCACCCAGGCCTGGGAATGGCGCTCGCGTGCGCTGGGCCAATTGTCGGGCGGCGAACGCCAGCGGGTGTTGCTGGCGAGGGCGCTGGCGGTGCAGGCTGATGTGCTGCTGATGGATGAACCGCTGGCCAACCTGGATCCGCCGCACCAATCCGACTGGCTGCGCATGGTGCGCCAGCTGCTGGCGCAGCGCCGCACTGTTGTCAGTGTGTTGCATGAAATCTCTTTCGCCTTGCATGCCGATGAGATGCTGATCATGGCCCAGGGCCGGGTGCGGCATCAGGGTCGCTGCGCCGACGCAGCCACTCACCGCATGCTCGAGCAGGTGTTCGACCACCGGATCGCCATCGTGCCGGTGGCCGGGCAATGGGTTGCGCTGGCCCGCGACGACTGACGATGATGATCAAGACCGCACCACAACCATGAACCCTGGATCCGACGCCCGTCTGGCAGGCTCCAGGGAGCAGCACATCGTTGCGCATGTGCCGGACATCAGCGACATCGCGCTTGGCGCGGCCTTGCAACATCAGCTCGACCACAAGACCAAACCCGTCGGGTCGCTGGGCCGCATCGAGATCCTGGCCCGTCGCCTGGGCGAAATTCTCGGACAGTCCCAGCCCGAGCTGGTACGACCCCAGCTGCTGGTATTTGCAGCCGACCACGGACTGGCGCGCCAGGGCGTGTCGGCGTATCCCAGCGACGTGACCTGGCAGATGGTGGAGAACTTCCTGGCCGGCGGGGCAGCGGTGAGTGTTCTGGCGCGTCAGCATGGCATCGACCTCACGGTCATCGACTGCGGCGTGGCCCATGACTTTGCGCCTCGCCCTTCACTGGCACCAGGAAAGCCGCAACTGCTGGTGCGCAAGATCGCCAGCGGCACCGCAGACAGCACGCAGCAGCGCGCGATGACGCATGCGCAGTGCCTGCAGGCCATCGCCAACGGACGGGAGGTCGTGCGTGCACTTCCGGGCAACGCGGTGCTGCTGGGTGAAATGGGCATCGGCAATACCTCGGCGGCCGCCCTGCTGCTGGCGCGCCTGTCAGGTGCCCATATCCGCCAGTGCACCGGCGCCGGCACCGGGCTGGACGAGCGGGCTATGGCCCGCAAGACCGCCGTGCTCGGGCAGGTGCTGCAACGCCACGCCGACGCGGTCGCGCCGCTGGCCGCGCTGGAGGCATTCGGTGGCTTCGAGATCGCCAGCATGGTGGGTGCCGTGCTGCAGGCTTCACTCGAGCGCAGGGTGGTGCTGGTCGACGGATTCATCGCGGGTGCAGCTGTTATGGTGGCCCATGCCCTGGCGCCGGCGGTGCTGCAGCGATGTGTATTCGCGCACCGTTCCGATGAACTGGGGCATGCGCTGATGTTGCAGCACCTGCAGGTCGCACCGCTGCTTGACCTCGGCCTGCGCCTGGGGGAGGGGTCGGGCGCGGCGCTGGCCTGGCCCCTGCTGGTTTCGGCCAGCCTGTTGCTGCGGGACATGGCCAGCTTCGCATCGGCCGGTGTTGCTGGCCGAACCGAGCCCCAGGGCCGAGAGCCTGTGCGGGGCTGACGCATGCGGACGTTCCTGCGCCACTACCTGCTGGCGCTGCAATTTTTTACCCGGGTCCCGGTCACCGGCCGGCTGGCGGAATGGGTCGGCTACAGCCCGGCCATGCTGCGCGCCAGCGCTGCGCATTTCCCGGGCATTGGCTGGCTGGTCGGCGGCTCTTGCGCCGTTCTTGCCGCCATGTTGCAGTGGGCGTTGCCGCCGCTGCCGATGGCGGGGCTGGTGGCCGCGGTGCTGGTGACAGCGGCCAGTGTGCTGCAGACCGGGGCATTTCACGAAGACGGACTGGCCGACGTGGTCGACGGGCTCGGTGGCAGTCCGGACCGTTTACGCGCGCTCGACATCATGAAGGATTCGCGCATCGGCGCGTTCGGCGCGCTGGCCCTGATGCTGGTGGTTCTGCTCAAGCTGGCCCTGCTGGCCTTGCTCTGGTCGCAGGCGCCGGCGCTGCTGCCGTGGAGTCTGTTTGCCGCCCATGTGACGTCGCGTTTCTTTCCGCTGATGCTGGTGCGCACCATGCGCCATGTCGGTGACGAGGGGCGTTCCAAGTCCAAGCCGCTGGCCGACCAGATTGGGTCGGGCAGTCTGTTCGTGGCTTTGCTCTGGACGCTGGCTGCACTGTTGCTGGTTGCCGTGTGCAGGCCCGAGATGCCACTGGCATGGCCATTGGTGGCCGCCGCGCTGGTGTGCCTGTGGTTGCGGCGCTGGTTCCAGCGCCGCTTGCAGGGGTTCACCGGCGACTGCCTGGGGGCCACGCAGCAACTGTGCGAAGTGTTGTTCTACCTGGGCCTGGTGTTGGCGCTGTGATGCCGACACCGGTCTGCACCGTCGACGCCGGCGCGACTCCGGCCCTGTGGCTGGTGCGCCACGGCCGGCCCCTGGTCGACGCCGGTGTGTGTTACGGCGCCACCGATGTTGCAGCCGATCCGCTGCACACGGCGCAGATTGCTGCAATGCTGGCAGATCGGCTGCCGCTGGGCGCTGAAGTGCGCAGTTCGCCACTGCAGCGGTGCCTGCTGCTGGCGCAGGCCGTAGCGGCGGCCCGGTCCGATCTGGTGCTGCGCGTCGAGCCCCGTATCGCCGAGATGGATTTCGGTTGCTGGGAGGGCTGGCGCTGGGACGCCATTCCGAAACCTGCGTTCGACGCGTGGACCGGGCAATTCGACCATCATCGTTTCGGCGGCGTCGAGAGTTCGCAGGACCTGATGCATCGGGTCGCGCAGGTCTGGGATGAGGCGCGCGCCGGCACCACGGCGCAGGTGTGGATCACCCACGCGGGAGTCATCTCGGCGGTCACGCTGTTGGCGCGCGGCAGCCGGTGCGTCCATCGTGCCAGTGACTGGCCGGCGCAGTCCGCGCGATACGGTGCACTGGTTGGCGTGGTGCATCAGGCTTGCGCAAATTTGACCGGCGAGCGGGATTGACCGCTGCACGGATCAGCTGGCCGCCCTGGCTGCCTCTCACGCGTTCAGCCCAGCACGACCCGGTCGCGCCCCTGTTCCTTGGCCCGGTACATGGCCCGGTCGGCGCGCGCCATCAGGCCGTCGACCGAATCGGTGCCTGGCCAGTTGGTGGCTACGCCGATGCTGACCGTGAATCGGCCCGGATCGTCCAGTTCGCGAATCTTGGCCCGGATCCGTTCGGCGACGACCAGCGCCACTTCGGTCGGGGTTTCCGGCAACACGACGACGAACTCCTCGCCCCCAAGCCGGCCGATGGCGTCGGCGCGCCGCAGCAAGGTGGTGACCGCGGAGACAAACTGCACCAGCACCCGGTCGCCGGCCTGGTGGCCGAAGTTGTCGTTGACCGACTTGAAGTGGTCGATGTCGATCAGCAGGATGGACATGGAGCGCCCATGGCGCTTGCAGCGTTCGAGTTCCTGCTGGCAGACATCGGTCAGGTTGCGTCGGGTCAGTGCGTTGGTCAACGAGTCGTGCGATGCCAGGTGCTCGAACTCGGCGCGCACCCGGTCCGTGGCCATCAGCACCAGACTGATGGCCAGCAACAACATCAGGAACGGGTAACTGATGATGTAGATCAGGTTCTGCGGCGTCGTGTCGAGGATGCCGGTACCCGTCGGAAGAAACCAGGCGGTGGCAAATCGCAAGACCTGGCTGAGGAGGGCGCATACCAGCACGAACAAGGCGAAGCGGTAGGCGAAACTGCGACCGCCGTGGCGCAGGATCAGCAGTGCGTGGGCCGAGAACAACCAGGACATGATGAAGATCGAGATCATCAGCCGCGGCATGTATTGCGGATCGATGACGGTGAACCAGCCCGACACCAGGACCAGCGCGCCGATCAGACTGTAGCGTGGCCAGTAGCGGGGTTGCTGCCCGAAAAAATGCTCGCTGCCGACCAATTGAAGGTACACGCCGGAAAACACCAGCAGGTTGGCCAGCGTGATCGACATCAGATCCGGCGTCAGGCCGCGGGTGGCCGCTGTCAGGCCAGCGGCGAACAACGTTGCGGTGCCGGCTGTCCAGTACTGCAGACCCTTGACCGACGGCGGGTAGTTGCGTTGCAGGAAATAGAGGACGACCGCCATCAGGCCACCCATGACGCCGGTCAGCAAGACGATGGTGCGGGGATCCACGAACGGAACGGGAGAGCCGGTGTTCATGTTTCAATTATGCCGGTCAGATCATCTCGGCCGGATCAGGCGTTTGGATCGGACACCTGCTGCGTAGCATCGTCGCGGCGGCCACCAGCGGCTGGATAGTCACAGTACGCCCGCACGGCACAGCGATCGCACTGGGGCTGGCGCGCCATGCAGACATACCGGCCATGCAGGATCAGCCAGTGATGCGCGTTGACCAGGTACTGGGGCGGGACACGGCGCAGCAGTGCGCGCTCGACGTCCAGGGGTGTCTTGCCAGGCGCCAATCCGGTGCGGTTGCCCAGCCGCAGCAGGTGGGTGTCGACCGCGATCGTGGCCTCGCCGAAGGCCGAGTTCAGGATCACGTTGGCCGTCTTGCGGCCGACGCCCGGCAGCGCTTCGAGCTGTTCACGGCTGCGTGGCACCTGGCCGCCATGGCGTTCGACCAGCATCGCGCAGGTCTGCAGCAGATGCCGCGCCTTGCTGCGGTACAGGCCGATGGTGCGAATATGCTGCTCCAGACCAGCCAAGCCCAGGGCCAGCATCTTCGGTGGCGTGTTGGCGACCAGGAACAACTTGCGCGTGGCCTTGTTGACGCTCTTGTCGGTCGCCTGCGCGCTCAGCAGAACTGCGGTCAGCAGTTCGAACACGCTGGTGTATTCCAGTTCGGTGACCGGCAGCGGGTTGGCGGCCTGCAACGTGCGGAAAAATCCATCGATGGCCTGATTGTTCACGGGTGGTGCGTCCGGGTCGCTCCGTAGGTACTGACGGCCCCCTCTTGGGGCAGCTTCATCCTCGGCGCGCACGTGAGCCGCCGCGCGGGTGCCTGGAGGCGGTGTCGACGGTTCAAGCGAGCTGGCGCAATTCGCGCATCGCCACCGACACCGGCGCCAGGTCCGCCGCCTGGGTCGACACCATCGACAGCAGGTTGTTGAGCCGACGAATGGCCGCGCCGTGGCGTTGCCGCCAGTCGGCAATGTCCTCCTTGCGCGACAACAAGCCCAGCGTGATCTGGCTGGCGATGGAGTAGGCATCGTCACGCGCGCTGCCGCGGGCCTGGGTCTGCCACAGGGTTTCGGTGGGTAGCCGGTTGATCTCGGTGCGCCAGGCGGTCAAGCGGAGTTCGGCATCGACATGGAAATAGGTGCGCGCCGCGCTCTCCAGTGTGGTGTCCGCACTCTGGGCCAGGTTGACCAGGTCCAGCGCCGGGAAGATGAACTCCAGTGCGCCGAGGTCCTGGGCCAGTGCCGGCTCCACACCGGCCTCGCACAAGGTGTCCGACGCGGCCTGCCAGCTGGCGCGCCCTCCATCGGGCAGCCAGTCGCGCAACTGGGCGCGCATGGCGGCGGCTCCGGGCTGATAACGGCTGATGAGCCTGGGCAGATCGGTGTTGTCCGAGCGTGCACGCATCATCCAGCGCGATGCGCGCTGCGCGATCGCGGTCAGTTTGCTGAGCAGGTCCAGTTGCAGCCGGGCCTGCACCTTGTAGTCCAGCGCGTCGATCTGGTCCCACAGCCGCTCGAGATCGAATACCTCTCGCGCCAGTGTGAAGGCGCGCACGACGTCCGCTGCCGTAGCCACCGATTCAGCCGCCAGGTAGTTGACAAAGGTCGCGCCGGTGCGGTTGAGCACGGTGTTGGTGATGTAGGTCGCGATGATCTCGCGCTTGAGCGGATGGTTGTCCACCGCGCCGGGGAAACGTTCACTCAGCACCTTGGGGAAATAGGCCTGCAGCGAGCGGTTGAAGTACGGGTCGTCGGGCAGGTTGCTGGCCAGCAGTTCGTCGAACACCGACATCTTCGCGTAGGCCAGCACCACCGCGCCCTCGGGCGCGCTCAAGCCCTGCTTGCGCGCGCGGCGCTGGGCGATTTCCTGGTCGCTGGGCAGGAATTCGATGGCGCGGTTCAGCCGGCCGGAGCCCTCGAGCCAATGCATCAGGCGCTGCTGGCCGTCGAGCAGGTACAGCGGCCGGTGCGTGGCAATGTCGAGCGCCTGGGTCTGGTAGTAGTTGTCGTGCAGCACCAGTTGTGCAACCTCTTCGGTCATCGACGCGAGCAGTTCGTTGCGCTGCTTGAGCGTGAGGTCGCCAGATTCGACGATTTGCCCCAGCAAGACCTTGATGTTGACTTCATGGTCGGAGCAGTCGACACCGGCCGAATTGTCGATCGCGTCGGTGTAGATACGCCCGCCCGCCTGCGCGAATTCGATCCGGCCGCGCTGGGTGGCGCCCAGATTGCCGCCCTCGGCCACCACCTTGCAGCGCAATTCGACGCCATCGACCCGGAACGCGTCGCTGGATTTGTCGCCGACCTGGGCATGGGTTTCGTGGCTCGACTTGATGTAGGTGCCGATGCCGCCGTTGTACAGCAGGTCCACTGGCGCAAGCAAGATGGCGCGCAACAGGTCACTGGGGGCCATCTCGGTGGCCTCGGTGCCGAGAACGGCACGGGCCTGTGCGCTGAGCTTGATCGACTTGGCCGTGCGCGGGTAGACACCGCCGCCTTCCGATATCAGGCTCTTGTCGTAGTCGTCCCAGCTCGAGCGCGGCAGGTCGAACAGCCGTTTGCGCTCCTGCCAGGAGCGCTCGGCATCCGGCTCGGGGTCGATGAAGACATGCCGGTGGTCGAACGCCAGCTGCAGCCGGATCTTGCGCGACAGCAACATGCCGTTGCCGAACACGTCGCCGGACATGTCGCCGATACCGGCCACGGTGAACTCGGTGGTCTGGGTGTTGATGCCCATGGAGCGGAAATGCCGCTTGACCGACTCCCAGGCCCCGCGCGCGGTGATGCCCATCTTCTTGTGGTCGTACCCGACCGAGCCGCCGGAGGCAAATGCATCGCCGAGCCAGAACCCGTAGTCCTGCGACACCGCATTGGCAATGTCGGAGAACGTGGCTGTCCCCTTGTCTGCCGCCACCACCAGATAGGGATCATCCTCGTCGTGGCGTACCACCTCGGGCGGGGGCACGACCACACCCTTGACCACGTTGTCGGTGATGTCGAGCAATCCGGCCAGGAACATGCGGTAGCAGGCAATGCCCTCGGCCATCAGCGCCTCCCGGTCGCCGGCCGCCGGCGGCTTCTTGAGCACGAAACCACCCTTGGATCCCACCGGCACAATCACGGTATTCTTTACCTGCTGCGCCTTTACCAGCCCCAGGACCTCGGTGCGAAAGTCCTCGCGCCGGTCGGACCAGCGCAGGCCGCCGCGCGCGACCTTGCCGCCGCGCAGGTGCACGCCTTCGAGCCTGGGCGAATAAACCCAGATCTCGAATGCCGGCTTGGGCTCAGGCACACCCGGAAGCTTGCGCGGCTTGAGCTTGAATGACAGGTAGGGCTTGTGTGCACCGCAAGTGTCCCGTTGCCAGGCATTGGTGCGGGCAGTGGCGCGGATGCTGGCGAAGAACTGGCGCAGGATGCGGTCGTCGTCCAGGCTCGCGACCGCCGACAGGCTGTCTTCGAGCTGGCGCTCCAGCTCGGCCTGCCGTTGATCGCGGTCACCCGCGAGCCGCGGGTCGAACCGGGTCTGGAACAGGGCAATGATGTCCTGCGCGATCGCCGCGTTGCGGATCAGGGCATCTTCGATGTAGTTCTGGCTGAATGCGAAACCGAGCTGCTTGAAATAGCGGGTGTACGCGCGCAACACGCTGATCTGGCGTGCGTCGAGTTCGCTGACCAGCACCAGCTTGTTCAGGTTGTCGCTTTCCACCGCGCCGCTCCACACCTGCGCGAACAGGGATTCGAAGCGCAGCTTGATCGCCGACAATTCGGTTTGCACGGGCATTTGCAGGCCGATGTCGTGGATCCACAGGTCTTCGCTGCCGATGTCGTAGGGGTGTTCGTCGAGCACGCGTGCCCCCATGTTCTCGAGCAGGGGAAGCGAATCGGACAGCGCCACTTTCGACCGGTTGTAGATCTTGAATCGCAGCAGCCCCGCCGGCGCGTTGAGCGGGCGATACAGCCGGACGATCAACGGCTCCTCGGGTGTCAGGCCCACCAGCATGCCGGCGTCCTCGGCCGCCACCGCGGCGGAGAAATGCTCCCGGTACGCAAGAGGGAAGGCGGCTGCGAACCGGTTGGACAGCACGAGACCCTGGCCTTCGCCGAGCGCGCGCAGCAGTTCGGCGGTGAAGTGGTCCTCCCAGCGTTGTGCGAGTTTCTCGACCCGCGCCTCGAGTGCCGCCAGATTGACCGTGGTCGGAGCCCGTTTTCGGGCCCGTACCAGGTAATGGATGCGAGCCAGCGGACTGTCGGTGAGCATGGGCGTGAATTCAAGCGACTCGCCATCGAGCACGGCCATCAGCTCCTGGCCCACCTTGACCCGCAGTTCGGTGTTGTAGCGGTCGCGCGGCACGAATACCAGCGCCGACGTGAAGCGGCCGAACGGGTCGCGGCGCAGGAACAGCCGTGTGCGCTGGCGTTCCTGCAGTCGCAGGATACCGATCGCGTGTTCGGCCAGCGTGTCGGTGTCGATCTGGAACAGCTCGTCGCGCGGGTAGACCTCCAGGATCGACTGCAGCGATTTGGCCGCATGGCTCTCGGGCACCACGTCAGCGCGGGCCATCACCTGACCCGCGCGCTGGCGCACCTGCGGAATCTCCTCGATCGAGACGGAGTAGGCGGTGGAGGTGTACAGGCCCAGGAACCGGGTCTCGCCGACCACCTGGCCCTGGTCGTCGAATCGCTTGACGGCGATGTAGTCGAGCCAGGCCGGGCGGTGCACCGTGGAGCGGGTCATGGCCTTGATGACCAGCACCAGTTCGTCGGTGTCGATCAGGGCCACTGCTTCCGGTGGAAGATGGGTTTCGGTGGTGTTCGCCGGGCCGCGCAGGATGCCCAGGCCCGACTCGGGCCGCGCGATCAGCGACGCCTTGTCGCCATTGCGCTTGAGATCGTAGTCGCGCGTACCCAGGAAGGTGAAGTGACGGTCTTCGAGCCAGTGCAGGAAGGCGATGCCCTCGTGCTTGCTGGCGTCGGTCAGCGACGATCGGGCCGCCTCCTCGCAGACCTCGTTCAGCCGGCCCAGCATGGCCGGCCAGTCCTGCACCGAATTGCGCACGTCGCCGAGTACCCGCTTGAGTTCCAGTGCCAGCGCGTTACGGTCGGCCTCGGGCACGATGCGGTCGCACTCTACGGTGATCAGCGACTCCACGGCGGTGGCCTTGCGACTGGCGCGGTCGGCTGGTACGCGCCGGATCTGCGTGGCCAGGCCCTTGTCGTCGCGGGTGACGGCCATCAGTGGGTGCACGATCCAGTGCGCGGTGCGACCGCTGCGGTTGACCGCCATCGTCACCGAGTCGACCAGGAACGGCATGTCGGCATGCACGATCTGGATCACGGTATGGTCGCTGACAAAACCGTCCTCCGCCAGCGTCGGATTGAACACCCGGATACGTGCCGTGTCGGGAGCCCGCGACGCCTCGAGCAGCCGCCAGTGCGCGTGCGCGATGGCGAAAAGTGTGGCGGGTCCGCGCGCCGCTGTTTCGTGCGGGTCCGCGCTGTCGAAATAGGCCAGCACGAATTCGGACATCCGGGCACCGGACGAACCGCTATGGGCCTGGGTGTATTGCATCAGCTCGGCAAGAGCGCCAGTGGTCATGTCAGCTCCATTGGGCGTTGCCACGGAACGCAAAACGCATGCCGCGTCGGCCACCATTCCATTCTAGGCCGGGGTACCGTCACCCGGCAGGCGATCAGGGCGGCGCGCATGGCCCTATGTCGCAGTTGCATCAGGCCCGGGCACGGCGGCTGCCTGGGGGTCAGCCGGCCTGCGTGAGGTTGATGAAACCTGCCGATTCCGGAAAGGTCGATTTCATCCAGCCGTATTTCAGAGCCAGCGCGTCCATGACCGCCACTGGCAGCGCTTCGATCGCATCGGCATGGGCATCAGGCTGGTCGGCCAGCAGACTGCCCAGGTGCACGACGGCGGCCAGCGGCGTGATCGGCTTTTCTGCCAGGGGTTCGGACGCAAGAAGCAGCGCGTGCACGTACTCGCTGGGGAAGTTCCATTGCCGGGCGAGTTCGGCCGTGACGTCGGCCTCGTCGAAACCGACGGCCGCGCGCTCGCGTTGCCAGCGTTCTCCCGGGGCACACGGCATCTTCTCGATATCGCTCATGGTCTCGGGTCGTGCATGCCCGATGATCAATTCGCCCAGGCGCAGCATCAGACCCACCAGCCAGGCGCTGTGGCTATCGACCTCGATACGGGTGTCCAGCCCAGTTGCCAGCCATTGGGCGTAACCGGCGCAGTCGGTGCTGTGGCGCCAGAACCGGGTGCTGTCGATGCCCTCGGGCATCGAGAATGCGTTGTGCAGACATGCCGACAGGGCCAGCGTCCGGATCCGGGACAGGCCCACCAGCTTGGCCGCATGGTCCAGGCTCTCGACCCTGCGCGGCAGGCCGAACGCAGCGCTGTTGGCCAGTGCCAGCAGCTTGGCGCTCAGAGTCGGATCCTGCGCGATCAGGGACTGGATCTTGTCGAGCGAGGTCCTGGGCTGGTCCAGCGTGTTGATCAAGGCCAGGCCCACATCCGGCATGACTGGCAAGGCAACGGTCTTGAAAAGATCGGCAATATCGGACATCGCATCTCCTGTGTTGTGCAGGCGCCCAGGTTTTCCGCACCTGCAACATTTTGACCGATTCCCATGACGGCGCCGGTCTTGCCACAATAGCGTCTTTGTACTCCCATTCCCAGCCGCCATGGAATTTGCCAGCCGCCTTCAAAACGTCGAGACCTCCGCCATCCGGGAACTGTTCAAGCTGCTGAGTAAACCCGGCATCATCAGTTTTGCCGGCGGCTTTCCCGACCCCAGTCTGTTCGATGCCGAGGGTATCCGCATGTCGGCCGATGCCGTTTTGTCGCAACATGCCGCAGCCGTGCTGCAATACGGTGCGACCGAGGGTTATGGCCCTTTGCGCGAGGCCCTGCCCGGATTCATGGCGGCCAAGGGCGCGGCAGTGAAGCCGGACGGATTGATCGTCACCACCGGAAGCCAGCAGGCGCTGGACCTGATTGGCAAGACCATGATCTCACCCGGGGACAAGGTGATCGTCGAGGCACCGACCTTCCTGGCGACGATCCAGTGTTTCCGGCTCTACGGTGCAGACCTGATCGGCGCGCCGGTCGACGCCGATGGTGTCCGGGTCGACGTGCTGGAGCAACTCATCCTGGAGCATCGGCCCCGGCTGGTCTACCTGATTCCCACGTTTGGCAATCCGAGCGGCGCCACGCTGAGCCTGGAGCGTCGCAAGCGGGTACTCGAGATCGCCGCGCGCACCGGCACGCTGGTGGTCGAGGACGACCCCTATGGCGAGTTGTATTTCAGCGCGCCGCCGCCGCCCAGCCTGCTGGCGCTCTGCGATGAGGTTCCCGGCAGCCGTCCGTGGCTGGCCCACTGCGGCAGCTTCAGCAAGATCCTGAGTCCGGGTTTGCGGGTCGGCTGGCTGATTGCGCCGCCGGAACTGCTGGCGCGCGCCACGATGTGCAAGCAGTTCAGCGATGCCCACACCAGCAACCTGAGCCAGGCCATCGCTGCGCACTATCTGAGTCTGGGCCGGCTGGCTCCGACCCTCGATCGGGTGCGCAGCACCTATGCCGAGCGCGCGCGCGTGATGGCGCAGGGCCTGCGCCGGGAGCTCGGCGACGCGATCACCTTCAATGAGCCACACGGCGGCATGTTTTTCTGGGCACGCCTGACGCAGGACCGTGATGCGGCCGCATTCGCCCGGCGCGCCATCGACAAGTTGGTGGCGTTCGTGCCCGGCGCGCCTTTTTTTCCGCAACAGCCCGATGCCTGCAGCCTGCGCCTGAGTTTTGCCACCGCGGATAGCGCGAAGATTTCCGAAGGCATCAACCGGCTTGCGCAGGCCTTGTAGACCACCGGTCATGATCGAACCCGGCACACGCCTGGCCAAGACCGAAACGGGTCGCGAGGAGATGAGCCGCCGCAGCCCGCGCCTGTCGACGGTCGAGCGGCGGTTGCTGATCCTGGTGGATGGTGACAAGACCGTCAACGACCTGGGGGCGTTCGTGCGGGTGGGCGAGCTCGAGCCTGCGCTGGATCGCCTGCTCGGCCTGGGTCTGGTCGCGCCGCACGGGGATCCGGTGTCGCTGCCACCCCCGGTGGCACCCGGTTTTTCAGCGCCCATGCCACTGGAGCCCGAGCGGCCGGCCACCCATGTGCAGCCGTTCGAGCAGACACGTGCGCAGGTGGCGCGATTCGTGCACAACCGGCTTGGCGCGCCGGCCGAGCCGATCTGCGAGGCGATTCAGCGGTGCCGCAATCCGCAGGAGCTGCGTGCCTTGCTGCGGGGTATCGAGGTGTTCATCGGACAGCGGCTCGATGCCGCCACCACGCAGGCGTTTGCGCGGCATTTCGGCAGTCTGCTGCTATAACCCAATCTGGGCCGATGGCCCATCATCAGGAGCCCAGCCCCATGATTCACGTGATCGCAGTCATCACCGCCAAACCTGGACAACGGTCCCGCCTGCTCGAAGCCTTTCGCGCCAACGTGCCGGCAGTGCTCGCGGAGGCCGGTTGCATCGAGTATGCGGCAGCCGTCGATCTCGATGACGGGCCAGCGTTCCAGGCCCGCTGCGGTCCGGACAGTTTCATGGTGATCGAGAAATGGTCGGATCTGGACGCGCTCAAGGCCCACGCAGCGGCTCCCCACATGGCGGCATATGCGCAGCGGACTCGCGACTGGGTCGCTGAGCGCGCGATCCATGTCCTGCAACCGACCTGAGTTGCGTCGCGTGCCTGCCTTGCACGGCACCGTCCACGCGACGACCTGCGCGAACCGGAAAGCCGGTGCAGGGGGCGCGCTCGCGCGCACAGGCATGCGCCCGATGACCACCTGATCGACTGGACACCCCCGTCGCTGAATGCCTGCGGCCGCTGGTCGGCGCTTGCAGCGCCGATGTCGGTAGCCCGACACGGTACATTCCATGCTTGCGAGCGGACGGGCGCCACAAGTCAGGTCAATGGGCGCAGAATGGAGGGACACGCCTGATCGGCCGAGCGCCTGACGGGTCGAGACATTGCCATATGGAGGGGAGCGACCATGGAACTGAGAAAGCGGTTGTTCGGGGGCGCGGGCGAGACCGAGGGCGCGACTGCCCAGCCCATGGACTCTTCGCAGGACTTTGCCGCCCAGTTGCCGACCCGGCGGGAATTGCTGCGAGTGCGTACCCGCAACACCATGCGCCTGTCCGGCATCCCCGAAGGCTGGATCGAGCCGCAGGTACTGGCGGAGCCAGAAGGCGGGCGCACCTTCCTGCATCTGCGCCTGGTCGTGCGGCACTGGGATGAGCGCCTGTTTCGCTACGCGGTTGCGTTCCAGACCCAGCTCATGACCGAGATCGAGCGCATCGACCCACAGGCGCGCCAGTGGCTGCTGAGCATCGTCTGGTGTTTTCCGCTCGACATGACCTGTCCTTATCCAGAGTTGCCGCAGCCGTCCGCCTGGATGGACGCCAGCCCGGTGGAGCCCGAGCCGGACGACGTGCAATCCGATCTGGCGCAGTTGCTGGCGCTTCGCGACGCTGAATTGGCGCGGCCCGACCCGCGGGGCTGAAGTACAGCCTATTGCCGTTCACGCTTTCGGACCGGTACCTTGCGCTGCATCGCCCTGTCGGCGTACAGTGCACAAGGGCAAGACGACGTTGGCGCAGAGGGTGTCGCATGCCATTGGCGCCAACGCGTACTGTGCTTCGGTCAGTAAGGATTGCATTCGCGGCACGACCCATGGGTCGGCAATCGGCCATGGGTGGACGGTTGCTTCTCGCACACCTACAAGGGCGCGCAATGGCATTTCGCATCGGTGGACTCCGTGCTGTGGAAGATAGTCGACGGCAAGCCGTACCTGAATTGCCACGCCAGTGTCCAGAAGAAGGGGGAAAACGCCATGGCCGTTCCTGTCCGCAACGCCGACTGGAAGTGGCCTGCGGTACTGGGCCAATGAGGCATCGCCATGGCATCCGCGCGGGCGCATCCGATGTCGTGTCGAGCGGTGATCATGCTCGCGGGTTCTGTCATGCTCGCGGGTTCTGGTTTCCCAGGGCTGTTCACTCCCGGCGGCGCATTCACCCCGGTTGCGGTCGGCCGGGCCGAACTGCATGCGTCGGAGCGGCATTGCGCATGCTGGCGTGTCTGCCATGGTAAGTGACTGGAGCAGCGCGATGGCGATGTTCGACGCGGCGTTGCGCGGCGCAACCCAGCCATGGCTCATCTGCACCGCGTTGGTGCTGACGACCTTCCTGCTCGAAGACGTGGCGATTGCAGCCGGTGCCGTACTCGCTGCGCAGGGGCTGCTGTCCTGGGAACTGGCCCTGCTGGCGGTGGGCGGCGGCATTGCGCTGGGCGATGTCGGGTTGTATGGACTGGGCTTGGCGGCCAACCGCGTTCCGGTTCTGCGCCGGCGTCTGATCGACGGGCGCGGACGCTGGATGGGCGAACAACTGGAGCGAAGTTATGCCGGCGCCATTGTGCTGGCACGGGTGATACCGGGCCTGCGCCTGGTGACCTATACCGCCTGCGGTTTCTACCGGCTGGCGTTCGCCCCTTTTTGCGCCTGGGTGCTGCTGGCAGTCACCGTCTGGACCGGCGGCCTGATGTGGTTCAGCGCGATCGTCGGAGCGGCGCTGAGCCAGGCGCTGGGCATACCGCCAGCGCTGGCGGTCGCGTTGCCGATCGTTTTGCTGGCGTTGGTGCTGATGGTCTGGCGCCGGAGTGCGGGTACCGCCGCCCGCGGCACGAAGGTGCTTCAGTGAACCGCGCAGGGCCTGCTCGCATGAGTGCTTCGCTTGAACATGACGCCGGGACCGGCCAGTTGCCACACCAGGGCATGCCGCCTCTGGACGAATCGGGGGCGCCACTGAGCTTCTTCGAGTTCTGGCCCATGTGGGCGTTTTATGCGCCGGTGGTGTTGTACGTGGCCTGGCTGATGCTGCGTTACCGGGGCATCCTGCTGCCCACGGTGGCCAATCCGTCGTTTCCGGGCGGTGGCTTCGTGGGCGAATCCAAGGCCGAGATCCTGCAATTGGCGATGCGCCACACGCCGCAATGGGTAGCGCCTTTCGTCGTGATCGATCGACCTGCGGCTGCAGGCGCCGAGGCGCTCGACCTGGAGGCTGAACTGGCCCACGCGCTGACGACGCTGCGCGCCGCAGGCCTGGAACTGCCGGTCGTGGCCAAGCCCGATCTGGGCTGCCGTGGGGCAGGCGTGCAGCTGGTACGGAGTGTGGACAAGCTGCGCCGATACCTGGCCTTGTTTCCGCGCGGCGCGCGGTTTCTGCTGCAGGCCTATGTGCCATTCGAGGGGGAAGCCGGCGTCTTTTATTGTCGCGAGCCGGGCCAGGCCCGGGGCCGCATCATTTCGATCACGCTGAAGTATTTTCCGCATGTCTATGGCGATGGGCGGCGGACCTTGCGCGAATTGATCATGGCCGATCCGCGCGCGGGGCGCTTGTCGCACCTGTACCTGCAACGGCACGCGGCGCGGCTCGACGATGTGCCGATGCCCGGGCAGGCGATCCGGCTGGCGTTCGCTGGCAGTCATAGCCGTGGCGCTATCTTCCGTAACGGAAACGCATGGGTGACCACGGCCATGGAGGCGCGTTTCGATGCGATCGCCAAGCGCCTGCCCGAGTTTCATTTCGGGCGCTTCGACATCCGTTTTGCCGATTTCGCCCAGGTGCAGGCCGGCCACGCCTTCACGATCGTGGAGGCCAACGGCGCCGGTGCGGAAAGCACGCACATCTGGGACCGCCGCACCACCTTGCTGCAGGCCTGGGCCGATCTGATGCGGCAATACCGGCTGTTGTTCCAGATCGGTCGGGCGAACCGGGATCGGGGATTCCAGCCGCTGTCGCTGCGCGAGTTCCGGCGCTGGCACAGGCGAGAGAAGGACTTGACGCCGCACTATCCAGCCACGGATTGATCCAGCTCCAGCAGCGCGTTCCCGGCCGTCCTACCCCGATGTTCAGCCCGGTATGCCGAATCGCGCCAGCCTGCGTGGCTGCACCGGCGCAGCCAGGTCGACCAGCGTGAGAAAGTCGATGGTGCCGAACTCCCGGTCGATCGCCGGCGGGCTGCAGATCATGGCTCCCAGGCCCAGGTAGGCCGCCAGCAACTTCGGAATTTTGGGTGGCTCTGGCGCGGCCGGCTCCAAGGGGCAGGCAAATCCCGCCATTGGCCGGGTACGCCAGGGCTGTGGGGCCAGATGCGGCAGCAGACGCTGCCAGGCGGCCGCCCCGATGGCGCCGTCCTGGCTGGTCAGCGAACTGCAGCCGATCAGGTAGCGGGTGTCGCGCCGGTGGGCATACGCTACGATGCCGCGCCACAACAGGCTCAACACGGAGAACGAGCGGTGGTCCTGGTGGATGCAGGCGCGGCCGAGTTCGAGCATGCCGGAGCGCTGCGCCTCGAACGGCGTGAAGTCGAATTCGCGCTCGCTGTAGTAACCCAGATGGTCCCGGGCGCGCAGGCCGGTCTGCAACCGGTAGGTGCCCACCACGGCACCACTGCCGGCATCCTCGACCAGCAAATGGTCGCAGACGCCGTCGAAGTCGTCTGCGTCCAGGCAAGTGGCAAAGGACTGCGTCAGTCCTTCGTTCAGTTCGATATTGAACACCAGGAAGCGCAGCTTCTGCGCGGCGCGCAGGTCCGCGGGATCGTCAGCCAGCCGCAACCGATATTCCGGGATCCCGCCGAGCTCGCGCTCCCGCGGCAATCGGGACGAGCGGGCGGGGTTGACGGTTACAGCAGATGGCATATGGGCATGTGTCGTGTCAAGCCGCAAATACTTTCACGCAGTGCGCATCGGCACAGACCAGCGCGGGGTTAAGCTGCGGCTTGCGAACCGTTGATCTTTTGGAGCCATGCCATGAGTGTGCGTTATGCCTACCCACCCCGATTGTTGCCGCAGGCCAAGATGCGCCTGTATCCGACCAAGGTCATCAACATCATCGGTGGTCCGGCTTGCGATAAATCGCTGTTCTCGGCAGGTATCATCCTGCATCTGCATCTCCACCACAAGACCGTGGAGCAAATTCCCGACCATGCCAAATCGCTGGTCTGGCGCCGCGACTTCGACGCGTTGAAGAACCAGTACCAGATTGCGCAGCAACAATTTCAGATGCTGGAATTGCTCGACGGGCAGGTCCAGTACCTGGTGAATGAATGCTCCTTGCCGCAGCTGCTGTACTACAACGCGCATTACCCGGACAACATCTGCGACGTTGCCAAGACGCGTGCGCAGATCCTGCAGTGGTATGGCCAACACGACAACATCAACCTGCTGGTCGAACGGGGCGATCGGCCCTATGTGCCTATCGGCCGGTTCCAGGACGAGGAGGGCGCTCGCGCGGTGGACCGGGAGATTCGCGTGCTGCTGGACCAGGAGCATATTGCGCACACCCTCGTACGGGCCGATCCTGATGCGATCCGGGCGTTCGCCGACAGCCTGATGTGAGGACAGGCGGCTGCGCGCGTCGTGCAGGTTCAGCGCAGGCGACGCGGCGAAACAGCGTCTGCGCGTACGCCGTGTGCCAGCAGCGGCTCGGGCACCGGCTGGTGCAGCAGCAGCGCCGCGGCCAGCTCGGATGCGCCTGGCGCGCTCTGGATGCCGTAGCCGCCTTGCGCCGCCAGCCAGAACAGGCCGTCGCAATCCGGATCCCAGCCGATCACCAATTCGCCGTCCGGCACGAATGAACGCAGACCGGCCCAGGTGCGCAGCGGGCGGCGGATCTGCAGCGTGGTGACTGATTCAATCTGATGGATGGCGCTGGCAATGTCGAGTTCTTCCGGCATCACATCATGTGGCACGGTTGGGTCGGCATTGGCGGGCGAGCCCAGCAATACCCCGGCGTCGGGCTTGATGTACCAGGTCTCGTCCATGCCCGACACTACCGGCCAGGCCGACACATCGACCCCCTCGGGCGGGCGGAAGGTGAAGGCGCTGCGCCGGTGCGGCACCAGCCCGATCGGCTCGGCGCCACACAAGCTGCCGAGCTGGTCCGCCCAGGCGCCTGCGGCGTTGACCATTGCCCGGGCAAAGACATGCCGCCCGTCGGCCAGTTGGAGCTGCCACCGTCCCTCGGTGCGGCGCGCCTGCGAGACGTCGGCGTTGGTGTGCACGGTTCCACCGGCACGTCGGAGCATGCGCAGAAAACCCTGATGCAGCGCATGCACGTCGATATCCATCGCCATCGGGTCGAGCAGCGCGGAGTGGATCCGTTCCGGTCGCAGGCTGGGCACCAGCGCCAGCACGGCTTCGCGCTCGAGCAGGCGAAGATCGGGGCAGCTGTCGGCGAGTTCGCGGCGCAAGCCGTCCAGCGCCTGCTCCTGGCCGTGCAGCGCCAGGTACAGCGCGCCGCGATCGGACAGCAGCGCCGTTTCAGCGAACCCCTCGGGCGGCTGCAGATAGAACGCGCGACTGGCACGCGTGAGCGCGCGCACCATCGGGGGCCCGTAACTCTCCATGAACATCGCCGCCGAACGACCGGTTGCGTGGTAACCCGGTTGCGATTCGCGCTCCAGCAACACAACGCTGCTGCTGGCAGCCAAGCGCGCCGCCACCGAGGTGCCGGCAATGCCGGCTCCGACCACGGCGAAATCGAATACGGGGCTGTCGGGCATGGTGGCGCGCGGTTCGGACCGGCTCGGTTGTGATCGATGCGGTCATTCTCGCACTGCCGTCCCCAGGCTCGATTAACATCGGTCGCTCCAGCGTCTCGACTCTCCCCATGAACCCTTTCCACCGTATTCCCGGCCATCGCTTTCTGCATGCGCCGGGGCCGACACACGTGCCCGACGAGGTGGTACACGCGATGAGTCGCCAGCCGATGGATATGGCCGATCCGCGCCTGGACCGGGTGATCGCTTCCTGCGAGCAGGGTTTGCGCCGCCTGCTGCAGACCGAATGCGCCGATGTGTTCCTGTACGCCACCAACGGACATGGCGCGTGGGAGGCGGTGATTGCCAACCTGGCGTCGCCGGGCCAGTGCGTGCTGGTGCCGGGCACCGGCCATTTCTCCGACTCCTGGGCCTTGCAGTGCGAGGCCATGGGTGTGCAGGCGCTGCGCACGCCATGGATCGAGGGCGAGCCGATTGACCCGGTGGTGGTCGAACAGATGTTGCGCGAGGACAGCGGCCACTCCATCGTTGCCGTATTTGCGGTGCATACCGACACCGCCAGTGGCGTTTGCAGCGACCTGGCCGCGCTTCGCCGCGCCATCGATGCCACGGGTCATCCGGCGCTGCTCGTCGTCGATGTGGTGGCGTCGCTGGGCGCCAGCGCGTTCGCAATGGACGCACTGGGCGCCAACGTCGTGCTGGGCGCTTCGCAAAAAGGCCTGATGTGTCCGCCCGGCCTGGGCTTTGCCGCGGCCGATGTCCGCGCGATGGCGCGAAGCGAGCAGGTGACGACACCGCGTTACTACTGGGACTGGCGGCTGCGCAGGAGCGAGCTGGCCTACCGCAAGTTTTGCGGCACACCGCCGCAGACGCTGTTGTTTGGTCTACAGGCGGCGCTCGAGCTGATGTTCGCCGAGGGTCTGGATCAGGTGCTCGAGCGGCATCGCCTGCTGGCATCCATGGTCCATGCGGCCGTGGAGCGGTGGAGTCTCGGTGGCCAGATCGGCTTTTTCGCGCGTTCGCCCGACGCACGGTCCAGCTCGGTTACCGCGATCGCGGTTGCGCACGGTGTCGACGTGGAGGCGCTGCGCACGGTGACGCGCGAACGTTTCCAGGTCGCGCTCGCCGGCGGGCTGGGGCCACTGCACGGCCGGGTGTTCCGGATCGGGCATCTCGGTGATGTCAATGCGCCGATGGTGCTCGGTTGCCTGGCCGGTTTGCAGGCGGCGATGGTGGTGCAAGGCATCCTGTTCGGAGCGGGCGCGCTGGATGCGGCCGCGGATCGCCTCGCGCGCGGCTGATGGACTTCAGCTGTACCTGAAGCGGGTTTGACGTCATGCCCTTGTTGAGCGTCCCGTGCGCCGACTTCGTCGTCCGTTTCGTCGTCAAGGGCGCCAAGGCCGCGCGAGTCAGCATGTGGACTGTGCAAGCCCTGCATCGGATGACTGCAGGGAACGAGGCGACCCGCCAGGGCGACGACGACCCGATCGGCACGTATCAGTAGTCCCATGGTGGATCCGGTCTCGCACGGCATCGAATCGCGTTACGCGTGGATACGACTGTTCGTGTCGCTCGCGCTGATGACGATCGGTGGCGTCGGCATGTACGGGGCGGCCGTTGTGCTGCCCGCGGTGCAGACCGAGTTTTCGGCCGTCCGGGGGGACGCGTCGTTGCCGTATACGCTGACGCTGATCGGTTTTGGTGTTGGTGGCGTCGTGATGGGCCGCCTGGCCGACCGGTTCGGCGTGATGGTGGTGGTGATGCTGGGTACGCTGTTTCTGGGTGCGGGTCTTGTCGCTGCTGGAGCGGCCGGCACCCTGTGGCAGTTCGGCCTGGCGCACGGGCTGCTGATTGGCATGCTGGGTACTTCGGCCACCTTCGCGCCGCTGGTGGCCGACACCGCCCAGTGGTTCGATCGGCGTCGGGGTATCGCTCTGGCGATCTGCATGAGTGGCAACTACCTGGCGGGTGTGGTCTGGCCGCCGGTGATGCAGCATTTCATTGACACCGCTGGCTGGCGCAGCACCTATATCGGGTTGGGAGTGGTTTGCGTGCTGACCATGTTGCCGCTGGCCCTGGTGCTGCGGCCGCGCCCGCCACCGGCCGTTGCCTACAGCGACGGCACCGGCGGCAACCCGACGCCGCCGATCCGTTCAGCCCGGTTCGTCGGTCAGTCCGATCCGCAGCGCCCGCTCGGCCTGCATCCGGGCATGCTGCAACTGCTGCTGTGCGTGGCCGGTGTCGCCTGTTGTGTTGCGATGGCGATGCCGCAGGTGCATATCGTGGCCTACTGCACCGATCTGGGATTCGGCGCTGCCCGCGGCGCCGAGATGCTGTCGCTGATGATGGCCAGCGGCATCGTCAGCCGTCTGGTGTCGGGCTGGATCTCCGACCATATCGGAGGCCTGCATACGCTGTTGCTCGGTTCGGCGCTGCAGGGTGTGGCGCTGCTGCTGTTCCTGCCCTCCGACGGCCTGATGCCACTGTATGTGGTGTCCGGCCTGTTCGGGCTGTTCCAGGGCGGCATTGTGCCCAGTTATGCGCTGATCGTGCGCGAGTATTTCGCGCCGCAACAGGCCGGCGCGCGCGTCGGCATGGTTCTGATGGCGACCATGCTCGGCATGGCGCTGGGCGGATGGTTGTCGGGCGCAATCTTCGACTGGACCGGCTCGTACCACGCGGCCTTCATCCATGGCATTGCCTGGAACCTGCTCAATCTGTCGATCGTGGTGTTTCTGATCCTGCGCGCGCGGCGCGGTCCGCGGCGATTGTCGGCACCGCACGCGGCCTCCGTGGCGGCGTCCTGAGCGCCCGATCAAGCCGCGACGGATGGCGGGCCACCTCAGGGCCTCAGGTTCAGCGGCACCGACCGTTTCTCGTGCTTTTTCTGCATCACCAGTTCGACGCTGCCGTCGTCGTTCTGACGCTCCAGCCGCACGGCAAAACCCCACAGGAAGGCGAGGTGCTCGACCACGGTTTCGCTGGACGCGTCCAGCGGGCGCCGCTGGTGCGCAAAATGGCGCAAAGTGAGTGACCGGTCGCCGCGCAGGTCGACGTTCCAGACCTGCAGATTGGGCTCGCGCCGACCCAGGTCGTATTGCTCCGACAGGCGCTGGCGCACTGCCCGGTAGCCGCCTTCGTCGTGGATGGCGTCGATCAGCAGCTTGCTTCGTCCGTCGTCGTCCAGCACCGAGAAAAAACGGAACTCACGCATCAGCCGCGGCGACAGGTACTGGGCGATGAAACTCTCGTCCTTGAAGTTCTGCATCGCAAAATCGAAGGTCTCGCGCCAGTTGGAACCCGCGATCTCCGGGAACCACTCCCGATCCTCGTCGTCGGGCCGTTCACAGATACGCTGGATGTCACGCCACATGGCAAATCCCAGCGCATACGGGTTGATGCCGGAGTAGTGGGGGCTGTTGTAGGGCGGCTGGTAAACCACGTTGGTATGCGACTGCAGGAACTCGAGCATGAAGCCGTCCGATACACCGCCTTCGTCGTACAGGCTGTTGAGCAAGGTGTAGTGCCAGAATGTCGCCCAGCCTTCGTTCATGACCTGGGTCTGGCGCTGCGGGTAGAAGTACTGGCCGATCTTGCGCACGATACGGATCACTTCGCGTTGCCAGGGTTCGAGCAGCGGCGCGTGTTTCTCGACGAAATACAGCAGGTTTTCCTCGGGCTCGGCCGGGAAGCGTTTTTCCTCCCGCAGTTGTGCCCGCTCCTGCGCTGGCGGCAAAGTGCGCCACAAAGCGTTGACCTGGGTCTGCAGGTAATCGGCACGCGCCTGCTGGCGCTCGGTTTCCTTGGCCAGCGACAATTGCGAGGAGCGTTTGTAGCGATCGACACCGACAGTCTGAAGCGCATGGCAGGCGTCGATGACCCGCTCGACCGTCGACACACCGTGCCGCTCCTCGCATTCGGCGATGTAGTTGCGGGCAAATACCAGGTAGTCGACGATGGCATCGGCGCTGGTCCACTGCCGGAACAGGTGGTTCCCCTTGAAAAACGAGTTGTGCCCGTATGCCGCGTGGGCGATCACCAGCGCCTGCATCGGCAATGTGTTCTCGTCCATCAGGTAGGCGATGCAGGGGTTGGAATTGATGACGATCTCGTAGGCCAGGCCCATCTGGCCGCGCCTGTAGCGATTCTCGGTGGCCAGGAAGTGCTTGCCAAACGACCAATGGTGGTAGTACACCGGCATGCCGATCGACGCATAGGCGTCCATCATCTGCTCGGTGCTGATGACCTCCAGCAGGTGCGGATAACAGTCGAGCCGGTAACGCCCGGCGATGCGGCCGATCGCGGCGTCGTACTGGGCGAGTGCCTCGAACGTCCATTCGGAGCCGCCCGGTAGCGACAGGACCCGCCCGCCGTTCATGCCGCACCCCCGCTTGCACGGTGTTCGCCTTTTCCCACGCGCGATGGCGCGACGTCGATCACGACGTCTCCAAGGTGCGTTTGCGGAACAGTTCCCGGAACACGGGGTAGATATCCTTGACGGTGCCGATACGCTGCATTGCGAACACGCCGGGATGGCTGGACTGCAACTTCGCGTATTCGCGCCACAGGTTTTGCTGCGGACCGTCGGTGATTTCGATGTAGGCGAAATACTGGACCCACTGCAGCAGCGAGTTTTCCAGGATGGCGCGGCAACGCGGGGAGTCGTCGTTCCAGTTGTCGCCGTCCGAGGCCTGAGCGCCGTAGATATTCCAGCTGCCGCCGGGATACCGCGCAGCGGCGATGCTGCGCATCAGTTCAAGCGCGCTAGACACGACGGTGCCGCCGGTTTCGCGCGAGGTGAAGAAATCGTCCTCGTTCACCTCCACCGCGATCGTGTGGTGCCGGATGAATACCACCTCGGTGTGCTCGTAGTTGCGTGTCAGAAACAGGTACAGCAGCATGAAGAACCGCTTGGCGATATTCTTGCGTTCCTCATCCATCGATCCCGACACATCCAGCAGGCAGAACATCACTGCCTGTGTCGTGGGCTGGGGAATGCGCACCCGGTTGTTGTAGCGCAGATCGAAGGTGTCGATAAAGGGCACCGCCTCGATACGCGCGCGCAGGCGTGCAATCTCGCGGCGCATCCGAACGACGTCCGGATGGTCGCAGTCTTCGGTCGTTGTCGTGACGGGCAAGGTCGCCAGCAACGCACGCAGCTCCAGCTCCAGCGCACGCAGCCGCGCGGCGTAGGGCGACCCGATGGCGATCCTGCGCCCGGCAGCGCCGCGCATCGTGCGGCCGAGGTTGATATTGGTCGGCACCCCGCTCTGGGTGTAACCCGCGCGTACCCGCTTGTACTGGTCGATACGCGCGAGCTGGCGTTTGACCATGTTCGGCAGTGCGAGTTCGTCAAAGAAGATATCCAGGAATTCGTCCCGGGTCAGGGTGAAGACGAACTCATCGAGACCCTGGCCATCGCGGCTGGCCTGGCCCTTGCCGGAGCCGCCGCCACTGCCGCCAAGCGGGCGATCGACCTCGTCACCCTGCGCGAAGCGGTCATTGCCAGGGTTGACGGTTTCCCAGGCCCCGCCGCGGCCATGCGCGAACTGGGGTTCCTCGATGTCCTTGCCTGGAATGCCGATCTTCTCTCCGTTGTCGAGGTCACGCACGCCGCGCTGGCCGATGGCATCCGACACGGCCTTGCGGATCTGCCCCTTGAAGCGCTTGATGAAGCGCGCGCGATTGACCGAACTCTTGTTCTTGCTGTCAAACCTGCGGTCGACGACGCGCACTGTCATCAGCACCGCCCGGCCGTTCCGAAGGTGCTGGCGGCCCCCGTCGGGGGCAGCGAACGCCGAGAGCGTGAGGGTCGTCTCATTTCAAGTCTTGGCTGCCTGCGCGTTCAGGACGATTTGCGCACGCGCAGATACCACTCGCACAACAGCCGCACCTGTTTCTCGGTGTAGCCCTTGCTGATCATGCGATCGACGAAGTCCTGGTGCTTCTTCTGGTCGTCGGCGCTGGCCTTGGCATTGAACGATATCACCGGCAACAGGTCTTCGGTATTGGAGAACATCTTCTTCTCGATCACCGCGCGCAACTTCTCGTACGAGGTCCAGCTCGGGGTGCGGCCCTCGTTCCTGGCCCGTGCCCGCAGCACGAAATTGACCACCTCGTTGCGGAAGTCCTTCGGGTTGGAGATACCGGCGGGTTTCTCCATCTTCTCGAGCTCGTCGTTGAGTGCGGCGCGGTCGAGCATCTCGCCGGTGTTGACATCGCGGTATTCCTGGTCCTGTATCCAGAAGTCGGCGTAGGTGACGTAACGGTCGAAGATGTTCTGTCCGTACTCGGAATAACTCTCGAGGTAGGCGGTCTGGATCTCCTTGCCGATGAACTCGGCATACCGCGGCGACAGGAATTCCTTGATGATGCGCAGGTGCTTTTCCTCGATCTCGGGAGCGAACTGCTCCTGTTCGATCTGCTGCTCGAGCACGTACATCAGGTGCACCGGGTTGGCAGCCACCTCGCGGTGGTCGAAGTTGAACACCCGCGACAGGATCTTGAATGCGAAACGCGTCGATAGACCGGTCATGCCCTCGTCCACGCCGGCGAAGTCGCGATACTCCTGGTAACTCTTGGCCTTGGGGTCGGTATCCTTGAGATTTTCGCCGTCGTACACCCGCATCTTGGAGTAAAGACTCGAGTTCTCCGGCTCCTTGAGCCGCGACAGGACCGAGAACTGCGCCAGCATGCGCAGGGTATCGGGTGCGCAGGGCGCCTCGGACAGGGATGAATGGGTCAGCAGCTTTTCGTAGATGTGGATTTCGTCCGACACCCGAAGCGAGTAGGGCACCTTGACAATGTAGATCCGGTCCAGGAACGCCTCGTTGTTCCGGTTGTTCTTGAAGGTCAGCCATTCGGCTTCGTTGGAGTGCGCCAGCACCAGCCCGTCGAACGGGATGGCGCCGAAGCCCTCGGTGCCCTTGTAATTGCCCTCCTGCGTTGCGGTCAGCAGAGGATGCAGTACCTTGATCGGTGCCTTGAACATCTCGACGAACTCCAGCACGCCGCGATTGGCCAGGCACAGGCCGCCCGAATACGAGTAGGCATCCGGGTCGTCCTGTGAATAGGACTCGAGTTTGCGGATATCGATCTTGCCCACCAGCGACGAGATGTCCTGGTTGTTCTCGTCGCCCGGTTCGGTTTTGGCCACCGCGACCTGCGACAGCACCGAAGGGTTCAGGCGCACGACCCGAAATTGCGTGATGTCGCCGCCGTACTCGCGCAGCCGCTTGACTGCCCAGGGGCTCATGATGGTGTTGAGATACCGTCGCGCGATGCCGTAGTCGTCTTGCAGCAGTTTGCCGTCTTCGTGCGGATTGAACAGGCCCAGCGGCGATTCGTGCACTGGAGAGGCCTTGATCGCGTAGATCGGGATCTTCTCGATCAGATACTTGAGTTTCTCTGCCAGCGTCGATTTACCGCCACCCACCGGGCCGAGCAGGTAGAGGATCTGCTTCTTCTCTTCGAGGCCCTGGGCTGCATGGCGGAAGTAGGACACGATGTGTTCAATCGCGTCCTCCATGCCATACAGGTCACCAAAGTTGGGATAGCGGCGCAGCATCTTGTTGGCAAAGATGCGCGACAGTCGCTGGTCGGTACGGGTGTCGATCAGTTCCGGCTCGCCGATCGCGACGAGCATACGCTCGGCGACGCTGGCGTAAACGGTGGGGTCCTTCTTGCACAGATCCAGGTACTCCTGAATCGACATCTCCTCTTCTTGCGCCGCTTCGAATCGACTCTGGTAACGCGAAAAAATCGACATCGACTTCCTCCTTGTAGCGAGAGCGGGACACCGGGGTCATGCGGCGCTCCCTGGATGATTGGAATTCATGATAGCCATTACCCGGCACACCTGCCAGTGAGGGTTATAGGTATTTGACGCATGCCGAGGCATTTGGTTGACCTGGTACGGCACGATGTTGTAACCGGGCTTGTCGGAGCCGGACCATGGTGTGCGTAACGGCTTGTGCGCCTGCGCGTCGTCGGGCGGCGCGCAAGCCTGTACGTGTTGCAGTGTCAGCGGGCCGCGCCGCGCACAAAGGCCTGCAGGTCGTCCAGCAAGGCGGCAAACATCTGTTCATTGTCCGATGCGTTGCGCATCGGCTTGTCCAGGCCCTTGGTCAGCGAGGTGACCTTGAGTTCATCGGCGCACATGTACAGCTGCCCGATCTTCTCGGCCACCGCCTGGTAGCTGTTGTTGATGTCCTGCACGCGCCGAGTCAGTTCGCCGATCGCTGTGGCGTCGATAGTCTCGAGCTCGGAAATCATCGTGGTGTCGATATGCATGGTTGTTCCAATCGGACTGCCGGTGTGCGCGGGGTATCGCTGAGCACACCGGTCGGTGCCGCCTCGATATCAGCGGATCAGGATGTCGTTCTTGACCTGCCTGACGCCCGGCACACCCTGAGCCAGCTGGACGGCGCGGTTGCGCTCGGAGACCTTCTTGACAAAACCGGCCAATTGCACCGTGCCTTTGAAGGTCTCGACGTTGATTGACAGGCCACTGACATCGGGATCGTTCAGCAACAAGGACTTGACGCGCGCGGTCAATATCGTGTCGTCGATGTATTCACCAGTGCTCGCCCGCTGGGGATTGCCGGCGCAGGCCGCCAGGATCAGGGCCAGACCGAGTGCCAGAACCAGCTGGCCTGTTTTCTGCAGATTCACGTTGTCTCCTTGGTTGAGTGGATGAAATATCGGCGGTGCGTTGCGGCGGGCTTCAGCGGCGTGCGACCAGCTCGGTCAACGACAGCGGCTGCGCATGGTCCTGCCGCGTCTCCGACGGCATGGACACGACAGAAGCAGAGCCCATGCGCTCGTTGAGCAGCCGGAATTCGGTCGAGATCAACTGGTGCAGGTTTTCCATGCGCGAGGCTTCAGCCTTGTCCGCCAGCGCCTGCACCCGGTGGATCTCCTTGAGCAGCTTGCGGCTCTCCAGCAGCGAGCTGATCTGGTTGTTCAGGTAGGCGACCAGGAAGAATGCCAGCAGCACGCCAGCCGTGGCCAGCAGCACGACGCCCAGCGGCGCCTCGCCTTGCCACAACACCAGATCCAGCGGCGCCGGCGAGGTGAGCGTGTGCCAATTGAGGAAACACAAGGCGGCGACGATGGCCAGCGCTCCCCACGCCAATAAATTGCTTACCCGTTTCATGTTGTTCTCCGGTTGTTGGAGGCAGCGGTATCGATGCGCGCCGACGCACTGCTTTTGCACTGTTTAGGGATTCGGGCTCAGTGTATATTATGATTTTTGCGAAGTAAACGCGAAAATTTATAAAGACCGTTTGCAAAATGAAAATGTTTGGGATTGAGGCAGCGCCCGAAGTGGAACCGGCGGCTCATCGCAACTTGCTGGACTGGAATGATTTTCAGCTGGTGTTGCAGGTTGCCCGCCATGGCAGCGTGGCCAAGGCCTGCGCGGCGTCGGGCACCACCCATTCGACGGTGCTGCGCAAGCTCGATGCGCTCGAGACCCGCCTGGCCACGCGCCTGTTCGAACGTACGCGGGGGCGGTACGTACTGACCCCGGCGGGTCACGAGATCGAACAGGCCGCGCGTGTGTTCGAGCCGCAGGCCCAGTTGGCCGAGACGCGGGTGCGCGGTCAGGATATGCGGCCCAGCGGCGATGTTCGCGTGGCGGTGGCATCGATCCTGGTCGAGCGGCTGATCCCGGGTGTGCTGGTGCAGTTCCGCTCGGCTTTTCCCGATGTGCGCATCGAGCTGGTCGCCTCGCGCGACCATGTGAGCCTGTCGCGTCGCGATGCCGATGTTGCGATCCGGGTGGCTGACCTGGTCCCGGAATGGATGATCGGACGCAAGCTGGCGACGGTCCAGTTCAAGGTGTACGGGTTGCGGCGCGGGTCGGGACGCGCCAACCTGCGCAGCGTCGAGACGCTGGCGCAGGAGCGGCGCTGGATTGCGTTCGAGCGCGACGCGCGTGAACTCAAGTTCGATCGCTGGCTGGCGCAGCAGTTGCCAGACTCCAGTGTCGTGTTGCGCGTCGACAATTTCAGCCACGCGCTGAGCATGGTCCGCTCGGGTCTGGGAATCGCCCTGCTGCCGGCCTTTCTGGAGCACGAGCTGTCGGAACTGCAGCCGATGACGGCGGCCATCGCCGAACTGGAGACACCGCTGTGGTTGCTGACCCATCCAGAGCTCAAGAACACCACCCGCATCAAGGTGCTGATGCGCGCCTTCGGGCCGGCGCTGGCGCATGCGGTGCAGGCAGCGCAGGTCGCGCGCGGCGGTATTGTTGGCGCCGCCTGAGCGCCGCCTGTGACCCCGACAGGCTCCTAGTCCCGCAGCACCTCGAGCAGGCGGTCCAGGCCGCCGGACTGGATCGCGACTTGGGCCTGTTCGCGTACGCGCGGCTTGGCATGGTAGGCCACGGACAGGCCCGCAACAGACATCATCGCCAGATCGTTGGCGCCGTCACCGACGGCAATCGCCTGGCGCGGCGTCAGTCCCAGCCGCGCGCAGGTCGTCAGCACCATGCGCTTTTTTTCCTCGCCGTCGCAGATATCGCCCCAGTCCTGGTCAACCATCCGGCCAGTCAGCTTCCCGTCCACGATATCGAGTTGGTTGGAGCGGGTGAAGTCCAGTCTCAGCCGGTCGCGTATCCGATCCGAGAACCAGGTGAAACCGCCACTGACCAGCAGGGTCTTGAGGCCAGCGGCCTGGCAACGTTCCACCAGCACCGCGGCTCCGGGATTGAGCTGCAGCACGTCGCGGTACACCGCCTCCAGGTGGCTCACCGGTACGCCGGCCAACAGCGCCACGCGCTGGCGCAGGCTCTGCTTGTAGTCGGTGATCTCGCCGCGCATGGCGGCTTCGGTGATGGCGGCCACTTCGGCCTTGCGCCCGGCAGCGGCGGCGATCTCGTCGACGCATTCGATGTTGATCAGCGTCGAGTCCATGTCGAAAGCGATCAGGCCGAAGTCGCGCAGGCGCAGCGGTGGCTGGATGCCACGGATATGCAAGCCGGGCGCCAATTCGAAGCTGCGGCATGCACTGGCGGTGGTGATGGTGGTCATGGTCTGTTTCAGGCGACGGCGGTGACGCTCTGGGGCAGGGGTTGGCCCAGGCTGCGCAGCAGGTCGCGCACCATCTGGGCCCGTTCATGGGGTTCGGCCAGCGACCGTTCGATGCGCAGCTTCTCGTTCCCGACCAGTTTGATATGCCGGTGCTTGCGAATCAGCTCGATGATGCGCAGCGGGTCGATGGGTGGCTCCTTGCAGAAGGTGACCGTTGTGAGCGCCGGCGTGGCGTCGACCTTCACAACGCCATAGGCGCGCGCAATCACGCGCAGCCGATGCACGTCGATCAGTGTCTGCGCCTGCGCCGGCAACTTGCCGAAGCGGTCGACCAGTTCCTCCAGCAGCGTGTCGATCTGCTCGCTGGTGCGGGCGCTCGCGAGCTTCTTGTAGAAACTCAGGCGCAGGTGTACATCGCCGCAATAGTCGCTGGGCAGCAGCGCGGGCGCGTGCAGGTTGATGTCGGTGGTCACGCCCAGCGGCGCCAGCAGGTCCGGCTCGATGCCCTGCTTGAGCGAGCGTACGGCTTCAGACAACATCTCGTTGTACAGCTGAAAGCCGATCTCCATGATGTTGCCGCTCTGGTTCTCGCCCAGCACCTCGCCGGCGCCACGGATCTCGAGGTCATGCATGGCGAGATAGAAGCCCGAGCCCAGTTCCTCCATCTGCTGGATCGCCTCCAGCCGCTGGCTGGCCTGTTTGGTCAGGCCCTGCAGGTCGGGCACCATCAGGTAGGCATAAGCCTGGTGGTGGCTGCGGCCGACCCGGCCGCGCAACTGGTGCAGCTGCGCCAGGCCGAACTTGTCGGCGCGGCTCATGACGATGGTATTGGCGCTGGGCACGTCGATGCCGGTCTCGATGATGGTCGAGCACAGCAGCAGGTTGCTGCGCTGGGCGATGAAGTCGCGCATCACCGCCTCGAGCTGGCGCTCGGGCATCTGGCCATGGGCCACGGCGATGCGCGCCTGCGGCAGCAGTTCCTCGAGCTTGGCCCGGCGGTTCTCGATCGTCTCGACCTCGTTGTGCAGGAAGTAGACCTGTCCGCCGCGCTTGAGCTCGCGCAGCACCGCTTCGCGGATCACCCCGTTATCCTCGGTACGCACGAAGGTCTTGATCGCCAGCCGGCGCTGCGGCGCGGTTGCAATGACGCTGAGGTCGCGCAGGCCTTCAAGCGCCATGCCCAGCGTGCGCGGGATCGGCGTGGCGGTCAGCGTCAACACGTCGACCTCGGCGCGCAACGCCTTCATCGCCTCCTTGTGGCGTACCCCGAAGCGGTGCTCCTCGTCGATGATCAGCAAGCCCAGATTCTTGAACCGGGTGTCCTGGCCCAGCAACTTGTGCGTGCCCACGACGATGTCGATCGTGCCGTCGGCCAGGCCCTTCATGGCGGCCGTGATTTCCTTGCCCGAGCGGAAGCGGCTCATCTCGGCGATCTTGACCGGCCACTTGCCGAAGCGGTCGGTCAAAGTCTGGAAATGCTGCTCCGCCAGCAAGGTGGTGGGCGCCAGCAGTGCGACCTGCTTGCCGCCCGTCACCGCGACAAACGCGGCGCGCAGTGCGACCTCGGTCTTGCCGAACCCCACGTCGCCACAGATCAGGCGGTCCATCGGGCGCGGGCTGATCATGTCCTGTATCACGGCGTGGATCGCCGCCTGCTGGTCGGCGGTCTCCTCGAAACCGAAATCGTTGGCGAAAGCTTCATAGTCGTTGGGCGAGTAGCGGAACGCATGCCCCTCGCGCAACGCCCGGCGTGCATAGATGTTGAGCAACTCGGCAGCCGAGTCGCGCACCTGCTGCGCCGCCTTGCGCCTGGCTTTTTCCCACTGGCCCGAGCCGAGCTTGTGCAGTGGCGCTTCGTCGGCGCTGACGCCGGTGTAACGGCTGATCAGCTGCAACTGGCTGACCGGCACGTAGAGTACGGCGGCACCGGCATATTCCAGCTGCAGGAATTCCTGGGTCGCGTTCTCGCCATTCGCGTCCTGTGGCCCCAGCGCCAGGTTGACGAGGCCCCGATAACGACCGACGCCATGGGCGCTGTGCACCACCGGGTCGCCGACCTTGAGTTCACTCAGGTCCTTGATCAGCGCCTCGACGTCGCTGACCTGTTCCTGCTTCCTGCGCCGGCGCGCGACCGGGCCGGTCGCGAACAGCTCGGTTTCGGTCACGAAGTCGATCCCGGATTCCAGCCACGAGAAGCCGTTCATCAGGCTCGACGTGGCCAGGCCCAGCTTCTCGTCGCTGTCCAGGAATGCCTGCAGGGTGTCGAAACGCAGGGGTTCAACCGCGCTCGCGCGCAGGAAGTCGAGCAGGCTTTCGCGCCGGCCCGCACTCTCGGCCAGCAGCAACACGCGCTGCGCGGTTTCCCCGATATATTGCTTGAGCCGCGATAGCGGCTCCTCGGCGCCCCGTACCACCGTCAGCGGCGGCAACGACCGCCATTCGTTCTGCGCATCCTCGGCCGTGCCGCCTTGCGCCTCGGGCGCACGCATGGCCAGTTGCGCATACGACTTGGCGCGTGCGTAAAACTGTTCGGCGTCCAGGAACAACGCCTGCGGTGACAGCACCGGTCGCTCGGGGTCCCCCTGGAGCAGCCGATAACGGTCGCGGGTGTCCTGCCAGAAGCGGGCGAATGCGGGCTCGATGTCGCCGTGCAGCACCAGCGTTGCTTCGGTGCCGAGATAGTCGAACACGGTGGCGGTCTGGTCAAAGAACAGCGGCAGGTAATACTCGATGCCGGCGGTGGCCACACCGGCGCCCATATCCTTGTAGATGCGGCTCTTGGTCGGGTCGCCCTCGAGCAACTCGCGCCAGCGGCTGCGAAATCGGGTGCGTGCGGGGTCGTCCATCGGAAATTCGCGCCCGGGCAGCAATCGCACCTCGGGCACCGGATACAGGCTGCGCTGGGTGTCCGGATCGAAGCTGCGGATGCTGTCGATCTCGTCATCGAACAGGTCCACACGGTAGGGCATCGGCGAGCCCATCGGGAACAGGTCGATCAGACTGCCACGCACCGCATACTCGCCCGGGCTGACCACCTGGCTCACGTGGTTGTAGCCGGCCAACGTCAGCTGTGCCCGCAGGCGGGCCTCGTCGAGTTTCTGTCCGGTCTTGAAATGAAAGGTGTAGGCGGCCATGAAGGCGGGTGGCGCCAGCCGGTACAGGGCGGTGGTGGCCGGCACCAGTACCAGGTCAGCGCCCTGTTCCTGCCCGTGCCGGGAGATCTGCCACAGCGTCGCGAGCCGTTCGCTGATCAGGTCCTGGTGCGGAGAAAAGGTGTCGTACGGCAGGGTTTCCCAGTCCGGGAATACCGCGGCGCGCACCTCGGGCGCGAAGAAACCGATCTCCTCGATCAGCCGTTGCGCATCCGCGGCCTGGGCCGTGACGATGACCGTCAGGCGTCGCTGGGCCTTGTCCGCGACCGCCTGTCGCGCCAGCAGCAGCGCGTCGGCGGAACCGGGCGGACGTGCTACGGTGAAACGGTGGCCGGGTTTGAGTCTGGGCAGGTACATGCAGTGGGGGTGGAGCGTCAAAATTGGGCTGGCAAACATGCCGAACCCCCTCGATCGCGATCCGGGAGGGGGAGAGGGGATTTTAGAATGCGGGTTCGACCCATGGCACACGCATCCATCAAGACCCCCACGACCCGTGACCCCCGGTTGCCTGTATCCGGTCCGGCTTCACCGGCAATCTGGGCGCTGGTGCCGTGCGCGGGCACGGGTTCGCGTGCCGGCGCCAGCCAACCCAAGCAGTACCAGCCGCTGGCCGGCCGGGCGCTGGTGCTCCATACACTGGCCGCATTCGCGCAAGTGTCGCGCGTGCGCCAGACGCTGGTGCTGCTGGCACCCGACGACCGGCGTTTCGCGGCACTGGCTGCCGCCGGTGGTGCCGGATGCTCCAGCGAGCCCTGCGGCGCGGCGACCCGCGCCGGCACCGTGGCCAATGGCCTGGCCGCGCTGCGCGCGCGCGGAGCCTTGGAAGACGACTGGGTTCTGGTGCACGACGCGGCGCGTTGCCTGATCACCCCGGTACTGATCGATCGTTTGATCGACACCTGCCAGGACGACGCTGTGGGCGGCCTGCTGGCCCTGCCAGTGGCCGACACGATCAAAGTGGCGCAGGGCGATCGGGTGGCCTTGACGGTCGACCGCAGCCAGTATTGGCTCGCCCAGACACCCCAGATGTTCCGTATCGGCGGCCTGCAGCGCGCGCTGGCACACGCTGGCGATGCGGTCACCGACGAAGCCTCGGCCATCGAGTCGCTGGGCCTGGCGCCGCGACTGGTGGTGGGCGATCCGACCAATTTCAAGGTGACCGTGGCGCAGGACTTTATCGTCGCGCAGGCCATTCTGCTGGCGCGCGGCGCGCAGCGCGACCCGGAGAAGATGCATGCAGAACCCTGACCCCGCGCCGGGGCCGACGATGGTGTTTCGCGTGGGCGAGGGCTGGGACGTGCATCGCCTGGTCCCCGGCCGGCCGCTGGTCATCGGCGGCGTGTCGATACCGTTCGAGCGCGGTCTGTTGGGCCATTCCGATGCCGACGTGCTGCTCCATGCCATCACCGACGCCGTGCTCGGCGCCGCCGCACTGGGCGATATCGGTCAACATTTCCCCGACACCGACGCGCGATTCAAGGGGGCGGACTCGGCGGTGCTGCTGGCCGAGGCCACGGCGCGCGTGCGCGTGTTCGGCTGGCGTGTCGGTAATGTCGATAGCACCGTGATCGCCCAGGCGCCCAAGCTCATGCCCTGGATACCTGCCATGCGGGTGGCCATTGCCGCGGCCATGGACTTGCAGCTGGACCAGGTCAATGTGAAGGCCAAGACGGCCGAGAAGCTCGGGGCCGTCGGGCAGGGCGAGGCCATGGAGGCGCGAGCCGTGGTGTTGTTGCTGCGTGGCTGAGGCCGCAGATCAGCTTGCCCGGTTGAGTTCGATGCGGGCCGACAGACCGCCGGAGGCGCGATTGCGCAACACCAGGGCGCCGCCCATGCGCTGGATGTTCTTCTCGACGATCGCCAGGCCCAGTCCCGCTCCCGTGGCGGCCGTGCGCGCGGTGTCGCCCCGGAAGAATGCCTTGGTCAGCTGTTGCAGGTTTTCCGGCGACACGCCGGGCCCATGGTCGCGCACTTCGATTGCCACCCGCGAACCCTTGGCCAGGGCCACGATCTCGACCTCGGCGATACCGCTCGCGGCCGATCTGCCATAGCGGCTGGCGTTCTCGAGCAGGTTGGACAGCGCCCGGATCAGATCGACCTCGTCCGCCAGCACGCGCAGATCGGGCGGCACCTCGATCTGCAGCCGGATGTCGCTGGCATCCTTGAGCGCATAGACGCAGCGGTTGACCAGTTCGTACAACACGACAGGCTCGACCGCGACCTGGTCCGGCCGGGCGTAGTCGAGGAACTTGTTGATGATGGCGTTGGCCTGATCGATGTCGGCAGCCATCTGGTCGCGTGCATTGTCGTCGGCCACGCTCAGCTCGGTCTCCAGCCGCAGCCGTGCCAGCGGCGTGCGCAGGTCGTGCGAGATGCCGGCCAGCATGATGAGCCGGTCCTGCTCGATCTGGGCGAGTTTGCGCGACATCCGGTTGAACTCGATGTTGACCTCGCGGATTTCGCGGGTCGCGACAGTTTCGTCCAGGAAGCCGGCTGCGAAGTCACCTTCGCGGACCCGGCTGGCTGCCACCGACATGTCTCGCAGTGGACGGTTGATCAGGCCGGCGATCAGTGCAGCACCGGCCAGCGACAAGGCAGCAGCGATGACCAGCCAGATGATCCAGGTCTGGCCGACCGGCGGATTGAGCCGGGCCCGGTCGGTCAGCATCCAGTAGCGGTCGTCGTCGATGGTGAAGCCGATCCACAGGCCCGGCTCGTCGTTGACGCTGCTCGCGACCACCGTGCCCGCTCCCAGCCGCGATTCCAGTTCCTGCGTCATGCGCTGGCCCAGCGCATCGTCGGGAAACGGAACGAAACGGTCATCCGGCTCGCGCGGCAGGATGCGCACCGCCTCCTGCTCGGTCATGGTCTTGATCAGCGAGACCCGTGCGATCGAGTCCGAATGGATCAGCGCGGCCCGGCTGAGGTTGACGATGGAGGCAATCTGCTGCGCGGTCTGCGCCGCGCGCGGTTCGAGTTCAAACACCCGCAAGGTCTGCAGCCAGGCCAGGATGCTGACCAGCAACAGCGCCGCCAGCAGAAAGAATGTGCGACCGAACAGGCCGATCCCGCGCCGTATCACCGGTGCCGGCAACGATGCCGCATCCGTCAGAACAGCCGGCTCGGTGGAGACGCTGGCGCGGCGCACGTGATTCGGGCAGGCGCGCTCTCAGGCGATCAAGCCGCACCGTCCGGCACGAAGACATAACCCACGCCCCAGACCGTCTGGATGAAGCGTGGACTGGCCGGGTCAGCCTCGATCATCTTGCGCAGGCGAGAGATCTGAACATCCAGGCTGCGATCGAACGGCTCGAACTCTCGGCCGCGCGCGAGTTGTGCCAGCTTTTCGCGCGACATCGGCTGCCGGGGATGGCGCACCAGCGCCTTGAGCATCGCGAACTCGCCGGTGGTCAGCGGCAATTCCTGGCCTGACTTGTGCAGGCTGCGTGCACCCAGGTCGAAGCTGAACGGGCCGAACTGCACCACCTCGTTTTCGCTGGAAGGCGCCCCGGGCGCTTCAACCACCGGACGTCGCCGCAACACCGCGTTGATCCGGGCCAGCAATTCCCGCGGATTGAAGGGCTTGCCCAGATAGTCGTCCGCGCCGACCTCCAGGCCGACGATGCGGTCCACGTCCTCGACCTTGGCGGTGAGCATGATGATGGGTGTGCGGTCGTTGGCCGCGCGCAGCCGTCGGCAAATCGACAACCCGTCTTCGCCGGGCAACATCAGGTCCAGCACGATCAGGTCCACGGTCTCGCGCAGCACGATACGGTTCAGCGCCTTGCCGTCTTCGGCCTGGAATACCTCGAAGCCCTCTTGGCTGAGATAGCGGCGCAGCAGGTCGCGAATGCGGCTGTCGTCGTCCACCACCAGGATCTTGTCGCTACGGCTGTTGGTTTGCACCATCGCCCCTCCTTGAATTTGTAACAGTGGCCATTTTGAAGCCATCGACTGCTGCTGACGCGACGATTCCGCGGATGTCTGACACACTGTTACAACTCTGGCTGCATTGCCACATTTGCGATAAGGCGTGGCGCGGGTGCAACCCTTGCAACACCGGTTATTCTTGTGCCATGGAGAAATGGTTGTTGTTGGCACTGGCCGTTGGTTCTGCGAGTGCTTCCTTGGCGCAGGGGGTGCAGCCGGTGCAGGCCAGCCAGGATCCTGGAGCGCAGACGATACGCGCACAAAAGCGCATCGAACTGCGGACCGCCTTGTCGGAGAAGCGCAATTCCAATCGGACCTCTGTGGCTGCGGAGCCTCTGCCGGCGGCCCGCCAGCTCAGCCCGAGCGAACGCGCAGAGATGCGGGAGCAGCTGCGTCGTTACCAGCCCGAGCCGCTGCAGTGGCAGCCGCCCTGATACGGCGCGCGATGCCCCACCGAAATGGCGGCCGTGGTCATGGAACCGGCGGGCCGGTGACCAGCGACCCGGGCTGCGTTCCAGCGAAAACATGTCAGGGAGTCCTAAAGTGAAATCGAGCGTACGAATCCTGGTGGTCGGTTGCCTGGGCCTGGCGGCTTGCTGGGCGCAGGCCCAACCCATGGCCATGCAGCCGGTGCCCCAGAACCTGGTGCAGCTGACGGCCAGCGCCACGGTTGAGGTGCCCCAGGACTGGTTGACCCTGACCCTGGGCACGACACGGGAAGGCTCGGATGCGGAGGCGGTGCAGCAACAGCTCAAGCAGGCGCTGGATGCGGCGCTGGTCCAGGCGCGCGCGCGTGCCCAACCGGGCCGGCTCGATGTGCGCACCGGCAACTTCCAGCTCTCGCCCCGGTACAACCGCGAAGGTCGCATCACCGGCTGGCAAGGCAGCACGGCGCTGGTGCTCGAGGGGCGCGATTTCGGACGTATCGCGGCCTTGGCCGGCGCCATCCAGACGCTGACGATCGGCGGTGTCCAGTTCAGCCTGAGCCGGGAGGAACACAACCGGGTCGAGGCGGACGTTCAATCGGCGGCGATCGAGCGGTTCAAGGCCAAGGCGGGCGAGATCGCCAAAGGTTTCGGCTTTTCGGGTTACGGCTTGCGGGAGGTTTCCGTCAATGCGCAAGACCAGGAGTTTGCGCCGCAGCCGCGCGTGCTGGCGATGCAGTCCAAGGCCGTGTCGGCGGATGCGCCAGTGCCCCTGGAGGCGGGCAAGAGCACGGTCATGGTGATCGTTTCCGGCTCCGTGCAGCTCAAGTAGGCGGACGGCGCGCGAGTGGATACCGTCGATGCAGTCGTCGTGGGGGCGGGTGTGGTCGGGCTTGCCGTGGCTCGGGAGTTGGCACTGCAAGGGCGCGATGTGCTGGTACTCGAGCAGGCCCGTGCGATCGGCACCGGCACCAGCTCGCGCAACAGCGAGGTGATCCACGCCGGCATCTATTACCCGCAGGGGTCGCTCAAGGCGCGCCTGTGTGTCGCGGGCAAGGAATTGCTGTATGCCTACTGCGCGCAACGCGCGATCGGCCATCGGCGCTGCGGCAAGCTGATCGTGGCCACCAGCGTCGAGCAGCTGGCGCAGCTGGAGGCGATCCGCGCCATGGCTGGGCGCAACGGCGTTACCGACCTGAAAATGCTCGATCGCGATGCCGCACGTGCATTGGAGCCGGCACTGGAGTGTGTGGGTGCGCTGCTGTCGCCGAGCACCGGCATCGTCGACAGCCACGGCTTGATGCTGGCGCTGCAGGGCGACATGGAAAACGCCGGCGGCGCGCTGGCGGTCGGTTCTGCTTTGGCGTCGGCGCGTTTTACTGCCCGGGGTATCGAGTTGCGGGCATCGGACGGAACAGAGCTGCTGGCCGCGGTGGTCGTGAACGCCGCCGGGCTGGATGCGCCGTTGCTGGCGCTGCGCTTCGACGGCCTGGCGCCCGAGCATGTTCCCACGCCGCATTACGCCAAGGGCAATTACTTCACGTTGGCCGGACGCTCGCCGTTCGATCGCCTGATCTACCCGGTGCCGGAGGGTGCGGGCCTGGGGGTACACCTCACGATCGACCTGGGCGGCCAGGCCAAGTTCGGCCCCGATGTGCAGTGGGTGTCGTCGCCGCAGGACCTGGTCGTGGACCCGTCACGCGGCGACGCCTTTTATGCCGAGGTCCGCAAATACTGGCCGGCGCTGCCCGACGGAGCCTTGTTGCCGGGTTACGCCGGTATACGGCCCAAGCTGCGGCCGGCGCAGGACGGCCCTGCCGATTTCGTCATCCAGGGTCCGCGGCAGCATGGTATTGCCGGCTTGGTGAACCTGTTCGGCATCGAGTCGCCCGGATTGACCAGCGCGCTGGCCATTGCGCAGGAGGTGGCTGCGCAACTGGCGCCCCAGGAGGTCTGTCTGCGCCTCAATGCCGACGGCTCCTAAGCCCGCTGCTCGGCCGGGCGGCGGGCGCGAGCGCGGATCGCAGCGGCGGCCTGCTGCGCCAGCGCAGGACCCTGGTAGATCAGGCCAGTGTAGATCTGGACCAGATCCGCGCCGGCGGCTATCTTGCCCACGGCGTCGTCGGCACTGAGGATGCCACCCACGCCGATGATCGGGAATGCGGGGCCCAGGGCCGCACGCAACAGCCGGATCACGCGGTTGCTGGCTTCGTACACCGGCGCGCCGGAAAGGCCACCGGTTTCCTGCGCGTGGGGCAGGTGGGCGACCGCCGCACGCTCGACCGTGGTGTTGGTGGCGATCACGCCATCCATCGCGTGCTGCTGCAAGGCGCGGGCGATACCCGCCACCTGCGCTTCGTCCAGATCCGGCGCGACCTTGACGAACAGCGGCACGTCGCGCCCGTGGCTCTGGCGCAACTGCCCGCGCCGCGCCTGCAAGGCTCCCAGCAGCGCATCGAGTGCGGCGTCGCTTTGCAGTTCACGCAGGTTGCGGGTGTTCGGGCTGGAGATGTTGACGGCGACATAGTCTGCATGCGCAAACACGCCGTCGAGACAGGCAAGGTAGTCCTGCGCCGCCGCCGCGATCGGCGTGCTCGCATTCTTCCCGATGTTCAGGCCCAGGATCCGGCCCCGGGCGCGGAACGACGATTGCCGCACGTTGGACACAAAGGCGTCCAGACCTTCGTTGTTGAAGCCGAGCCGATTGATCAGCGCCTGCGCCTGTGGCAGGCGGAACATGCGCGGCTTGGGGTTGCCGGGCTGGGCCTTGGGCGTCACGGTGCCGACCTCGACAAAGCCGAATCCCATCGATCCGAGTGCATCAATGCAGCGCGCATTCTTGTCCAAGCCTGCCGCCAGTCCGACCCGGTTCGGAAATCGCAGGCCCGCCAGCTGCACTGGATCTTCGATCATGTCGGCGCAGTAAGCCCAACCCAGTGGCGTACGTTGGCTGCGGGCCAGCGCCGCGAGCGTGAGTTCGTGGGCGGTCTCGGGATCCAGGCCGAACAGGAAGGGGCGGGCCAGGGCGTAAGGAATCAGCGGCATTGGATAATTCGGAGTTGACCCTCCATTGTCCCAAACCGTGGCGGCGTCAGCCGCAGGAAAACCGCATGCCATCACAAGACGAACTCAAGGCCATGGTCGGCCAGGCCGCATTGCACTATGTCGTGCCGGGCGAAATCGTCGGTGTCGGCACCGGCTCGACCGTCAACAAGTTCATCGACGCGTTGGCTGGCGTCAAGGCGTCCATCCGGGGTGCGGTCTCGAGTTCCCAGGCCAGCAGTGAGCGACTGCGGGCGGCTGGCATACCGGTGTTCGACTGCAACGAGGTCGAGACCTTGTCGGTCTATGTCGATGGCGCCGACGAGATTGACGCCCTCGGCTTCATGATCAAGGGTGGCGGCGCAGCGTTGACGCGCGAGAAGATCGTAGCCGCGCAGTCGCGGCGCTTCGTGTGTATCGCCGACGCGTCGAAACTGGTGCAAACGCTCGGCGCGTTCCCGCTGCCGGTCGAAGTCGTCCCGATGGCCAGCGCCCGCATTGCTCGCCAGTTTGCGGCGCTGGGTGGAACCGCACGCCTGCGCATGGCGGGTAGCCAGCCTTTTCTGACCGACAACGGCCAGCAGATTCTTGACGTCAGCGGCCTGTCGATCGCCGATCCGCTGCAGTTCGAGAGCAGCGTCAACCAGTGGCCCGGTGTCGTCACGGTCGGCGTGTTCGCACACCAGAAGGCGCAGGTGTGCCTCCTGGGGACTGCCGCGGGCGTGAAGACCCTGGCCTTCGACGCCGCCTGACAGCGGCTCTCGGTGCCCGGATCAGAACTTGATACCGGCCGGATTGGTGGGCGACGGGCCCGGCGCGGGCGTAGCCGATGCCGCTGCGGAGGGTTCCTCTTCCGGCTCGCCCGTCTGGGCGGTTTCTGGTTGTGGCGTGATTTTTTGCGCGCTCACCAGCGGCCTGGGCGCTGGCTGGCGGAAGTTGGCTGGCAACTGCGAGGTGACAGGGTAATTGGCTGCGTTCAGGAACTGGCTCCACTCCGCCTCGGAATACCCCTTGATTCTTTGTCCTCCGATGGTCAGGTACGGCAATGATTTGTCGCCACTGAGGCGCTGCAGGGCTTCGATATCCTCATTGCTGGCGATCGCGTATTCGGTGTAGGGGATACCGCGTCCCTGCAGCATCAATCGCCCGGCGTTGCAGGGCACGCAGCCAGCGCCAGAATACAACGTGACCGGAAAACGCGTCACGACCTGGCGCAGTTCGTAGGGCAGGTTGCCATTCTGCGGATTGGCGTCCACCGGCCTGCCTGCGGCGCTTCGTGCCGTCACGTTGGTTGTTGCCGCGGCGGGGGGTTTGTCGGAAAACGTCACCCTGCCATCGGGTCCGACGATGCGATAAACGGTCTGGGACTGCGCCCCGGCCGCGCCAAGCAACAGCGCAGTCACCGTGCAAACTGCCCAAGCCAGCTTCAGGTACTTCATATCGTCAATCCTTTCCTAGGTTTGCGCGCGTTCCGCTGTCGGTCATGCCCTGGTGGCGCAGCAAGGCATCGAGCGTCGGCTCGCGGCCGCGAAATGCCATGAACGATTCCATGGCCGGGCGGCTGCCGCCAGCCTCCAGGATAGCCTGGCGGTATTTTCTACCGGTTTGCACATCGGGCAAACCCGATTCGTCGGCGCTTTCCTCGAACGCCGCGTACGCGTCAGCGCTGAGCACCTCGGCCCACTTGTAGCTGTAATAACCGGCAGCGTAACCACCGGCGAAGATATGGCTGAAGCTATTGGGCGGGCGGCTCCAGGGTGGGGGCCGAATCACGGCCACCGCGTTGCGCACCCGTTCGAGCAGCGGCATGATGTCGTCGGTCGGCACATGCGTGGTGTGCAGCAGCATGTCGTACAGCGCAAACTCGATCTGGCGCACGGTCTGCATGCCGCTTTGGTAGTTCTTGGCCGCCAGCAATTTTTCGAACAAGGCGCGCGGCAGCGGCTCGCCGGTATCCACATGGGCGGTCATGTGGCGCAGTACATCCCATTCCCAGCAGAAATTCTCCATGAACTGGCTTGGCAGCTCCACGGCGTCCCATTCGACACCGCTGATGCCTGACACCTGGCGCTCGTCGACCTGGGTCAGCATGTGGTGCAGGCCGTGGCCGAACTCGTGGAACAGCGTAATGACGTCGTCGTGTGTCAACAAGGCGCTCTGGCGCAGACCATTCTTCATCACGCCCTGGGCGAAGTTGCACACCAGGTGTGCAACCGGTGTCTGCAGTTGCCGATCGTCGGGGCGCAGCCAGCGGCCGCGCACGTCGTCCATCCAGGCGCCACCGCGTTTGCCGTCGCGCGCGGTGGTGTCGAGGTAGAACTGGCCCACCAGGCCGACGCCAGGCCGCTCGATCCGGTAGAACGCCACGTCAGCGTGCCATACCGGCGTGACGTCGGGGCGTATTGCGACCTCGAACAGGGTCTCCACGATCTTGAACAGGCCTGCGAGCACCTTGGGTAGCGTGAAATACTGCTTGACTTCCTGCTCGCTGAAAGCGTACCTGGCGAGCTTGAGCTTTTCGCCGATGTAGGCCCAGTCCCAGGGCTCTGGGTCCGGCAGCCCCAGTTCGGCCGCTGCAAAGGCGCGCATGTCGGCCAGGTCCTGCAATGCAAATGGCCTGGCGCGTGCGGCGAGGTCATGCAGGAACTCGATGACGGCGTGTGGCGACGGCGCCATCTTGGCGGCCAGCGAGAGCTCGGCGAAGTTGGCGAAACCCAGCAGGCGCGACTCTTCCTGCCGCAGCGCCAGGATCTCGCGGATCAGTGCCGAGTTGTCGTATTGGCGCAGGTCCTGCGGTGCCTGGTCCGAGGCACGGGTGGCATAGGCGCGGTACATCTGCTCGCGCAGCGCCGCCGAATCGGCAAACTGCATGACGGGCAGGTAACACGGCAGCTTCAGGCTGAGCTTGTGGCCTTCGCTCCCGGCGGCCGTGGCGGCTTCCGCGGTGTTGTGCACGACGTCTTCGGGGACGCCAGACAGCGCGTCGGCGCCAACGAACAGGCTGAACTTGTCGGTCGCGTCGAGCGTGTTCTCGCTGAACTTCTGGCCCAGTTCCGCCTGCCGCTCCTGGATCGCGGCAAAACGCTGCTTGTTGTCGCCGGTCAGTTCTGCGCCGCCAAGCACGAAATCGCGCAAAGCGTTCTTGCGTGCCTGGCGCTGTTCTGCGTCGAGCGAGGACTCCGTCATCGCCTTGTATTTGGCATACAGGCTCTCATCCGAGCCCAGGCGGGTCCAGAATTCGGTGACCTTGGGTAGGCTGGTGTTGTAGGCGGCGCGCAGGGCCGGCGTATCCGCCACGCTGTTGAGGTGACTGACGGCACCCCAGGCGCATCCAAGCCTTTCGGTGGCCACATCGAGCACCGATGCGATCGCACTCCAGTCGGCCGCGAAATCCGCTGCCGTGACGATTTGCAGCGCGGTGTCGGCCTCTGCAAGCAACTGATCGATGGCTGGCGCCACGTGTTCAGGTGCGATCAGGTCGAACGATGGCAGGCCGCCGCCGTGCAATAGTGGATTCATGGTTTCGGATGCTCGGGATGGTGGTGGCACCATGCCACCTGTTCGGCATGTCGGGGTCGCGCCGCCAGTTTACAAGTGAGACGCAGCACGCCACGCGGCTTCCACCGTATTGACCAGCAGCATGGTGATCGTCATCGGGCCCACGCCACCCGGAACCGGCGTGATGAAACCGGCCACCACGCGCACGCCGGAGTAATCGACATCACCACACAGTTTGCCCTCGTCGTTGCGGTTCATGCCTACGTCGATCACGATCGCACCGGGCTTGACCATGTCGGCGGTGAGTACGTTGCGACGGCCGACCGCCGCCACGACGACATCCGCCTGCCGCGTGTGAAGCCTGAGGTCGGGCGTCGCACTGTGGCAGATGGTGACGGTCGCATTTTGTTGCAGCAGCATCAGGGCCATGGGTTTGCCCACGGTGTTGCTGCGCCCGATCACCACCGCGTGTTTGCCACGCAGGTCGACACCGGTGGAGGCGATAAGCTTCATGCAGCCATAGGGCGTGCAGGGTTTGAAGCCGGGCGAGCCGGTCATCAGTGCGCCAGCGCTGAGCGTCGAGTAACCGTCGACATCCTTGGATGTGGCGATGGTCTCGATCACGCGATGCGGGTCGATGTGTCGGGGCAGCGGCATCTGCACCAGGATGCCGTGAATGGTCGGGTCCGCATTGAGCGCCTCGATGCGCGCGAGTAACGTGTCCTGGCTCAGACCCGCGTCGTATTTCTCGAACACCGAATGCAGGCCGGACTCCTCGCAGGCCTTGATCTTGTTGCGCACATAGACCTGGCTGGCCGGGTCTTCGCCGACCAGGATCACCGCCAGACCCGGACGCAAGCCCTTGTCAGACAGTTCGCCCGCGCGGACGGTGACTTCGGCACGCAACTGCCTCGAGATAGCGACTCCGTCGATGGTCCTGGCCAGGTTGCGTTCCGTCATCGTCTCAGAGCGTGAGAGGCAATTGATTGGGCCCACGACGGGGTGCCCAAGGGTGGCGGGCAAGGCGCGACGCGCAGTCCATGTCGGGACATGGGCATGCGGCGCAACGCTGCACGGCGTCCTTGGGCGCCCCGGCCCGCAGGGCAAGACCCCGCGAAT
>JBBRVD010000002.1:0-56408 GCA_038247175.1 Burkholderiales bacterium
CATAAGCTGCAAACCTGGGACGGCTTCGGCGTCAACTACGTCGAGGTGCCGCAAACGCGCGATTACCGTTCTAATCCGCAGGAATACGGCGGCCTTAGCACGATGAGCGAATCCAACCGGCAGCGCATGCTGGATCAACTCCCAGCGCGCGCAGGCAGGCGATCATGATGTGCGCGAAGTCCTGGCACACGCCGCGGCGTTGGCGCATGGCCTCGAGGGCCGGTGTGTGCACCTCGGTGCTCTGGTTGTCGTAACGGAATTGCGCGTGTATGCGGTGCATCAGGTCCATCGTGGCGGCGTGCAGGTCGACGCCCGGGGCGAAACTGGGCTGGGCGTACAGCGCGAACTCGGGATGGCGCGGCACATGCGGTGACGCGAACCGGAATTCGACATCGGCGTCGTAGATGCCGTCGGCCCGGTAACGAAAATGATCGGCTGCCCGCTCCCACGGTATGGCAACACGGGACATCATGGGCAGCCGGCGGGTCTCGACGACGCTGCTGGCCGTGACCTCGAGCCGGTCGTGCGGTATTTGCAGCGACACGAAGGTACGCCGGTTGCCGAACACATCGACGGCTTCATGGCGATGCGACGGTTCCGGCGAGAAGGTCAGCGTATGCGACAGCAGCTGCTGCACCACGGTCTGCTGCGGTTGCAGGCAGGCGATATGTTGCGCCACGTCCACCGGTGGGGCGTAGTCGTAGTGGCTGGTGTGGGTGATGGACAGTCGCATCGCGTTGTCAAGCCCCCACGCTTTGTTCAGACGCACCGGAATGGGTGAAGTAGGTCGCGCTGATCAGTTCGGACACCGCATGCGCGGCATTGCCGCAGGCTTCGAGCACCTCCAGCAGGTGCGGCCATGCGGTCGGAACCCCGTCGGCGTCCGTCGCGGCTTCGAGTGCGGGTTGCGACGTGCATAAACGCGCCAGGCTCCATCGTGCCGGGTCGGGCACCTGCAGCGACATCGGGCTCAGTTCGTTCGGCTCGCTGCCGGCCAGCTTGGCCAGTCGCCCGCGCAGGGTATGCGCGACCCATGCCAGCGAGCGCGGATTGTCACGGTTCAGCACCAGCAGGTCGACCAGAGCCGGCATCTCGCGGCTCTGCTGGAACTGCGCGCGGAACGAAATGCTGCTGTCGAACAAGGCCACCATGGCCTCGAATCCGGCCGGGTCACCGAGAGCACCCGTTTCCAGCCCGATGTCGAGCGAGGCGGCCAGGAAACCCAGCCGTTCGACATGGCGCCCGATGCTCAGCAGGCGCCAGCCGTCGTCGCGCGTCATCCGGTCGGTCTGGGAACCGGTGATCGCCGTCATCTGGCGACCGATGTTGCGCAGCAGGTCGAGCGCGTCGAGCGCGCCATATTCCGCGGGTTGTTCGAGTTCTGCAAAGGTGCGCGCCAGGTCGCCCTGTGCCCTTTCGATCAGTTGCCAGTGTTCCTGCGAAAGGCGTTCGCGCACTGCCGATCCGGCCCGGCGCACGGCCCGCAGGTTGTAGCCAACACTGGATGCCCGGGCCTCGCTGCCCAGGCTGGCAATCAGCGAGCGTTCGAACACCCGGCGCGCTTGCGCGAGTGCCGGCACGTCGGGCAGTATCAGCCCATGAAAACGCGCCATGCGGTCGAGCCACCGCAGCAGCCGGGGGTTGGTCTGGTCTTCGCCGCCCAGGCATTCGAGCGTCAGACGCGCCAGCGCGATCGTGTTCTCGGTGCGCTCGGTGTAGCGTCCCAGCCAGTACAGGTTTTCGGCGGCGCGGCTGGTGACCAGGCGCTTGCGCTGGGCCACCATCTCCACCGTCAGTGTCGGTGCCAGCAGCGTGGTGCGGTCGATCGCGGCATCGGTCATGACCCAGACGTCGGCGCTGCTGCCGCCCCGCTGCATGGCGGCGATTTCGGCGCGGGCATGGGCAACGCGGGCCAGTCCGCCGGGCAGGATGCGCCAGGACTGCGGCCCGTTGCTGACCGCGAACACCCGCAGCATCGCCGAGCGTGGCACGATCTGGCCTGCGTCCGGCGTGCTGCCGCTCTGCCAGGTCGGGATCTGCGATAGCGGCATGTAGGCCTGTACCGTGTGGTCGTCGCCATGCAGCGCAATGCGACCAGCCCATTCGTCGAGTTCGCGCGCCGAGAGCTCACCGCCGAGCACCGACTGGAAACCCGTGGACGGATCGCCGGCCGGATAGGTTGGCTTGATGGCACAGGAGGCCAGGCGGGGCAAGGCGGCGTCCATCGCGGCGCGTTCGCCGCACCACCAGGTCGGCAAGGCGGCGAGCTTGAGCTCCTCGCCGAGCAATTGCCGCGCCAGCGCCGGCAGGAAGCCGAGCAGCGCGGGGGACTCGAGAAAGGCCGATCCGGGCATGTTGGCCATCAATACGTTGCCAGCGCGCACCGCCTGCAACAGGCCGGGCACACCGAGGCTGGAGTCGGCGCGCAGTTCCAGCGGGTCCAGGAAGGCATCGTCCATGCGCTTGAGCAGGCCATGGATCGGCACCAGGCCGCGCAGCGTCTTGAGGTAGAGCCGCTCATCGCGCACCACCATGTCGCCACCCTGCACCAGGGTCAGGCCCAGGTAACGCGCCAGATAGGCATGCTCGAAATAGGTTTCGTTGTAGGGGCCGGGCGTCAGCAGCGCGATATGGGCGTCGCGGCCGCCCGGGCTGCTGGCCTTGAGGTTGTCCACCAGCGCCCGGTACGTGCCGCCCAGCCGCTGCGCGCGCAGGCTCTCGAACGTCCCGGAGAACAGCTGCGAAATGGCAATCCGGTTTTCCAGCAGGTAACCCAGGCCCGATGGTGCCTGGGTGCGCTGTGACACCAGCCACCAGTTGCCGTCCGGTCCATGCGCGAGGTCAAACGCGGCGATGTGCAGCCGGGTTCCGCCGACCGGCTCGGCGCCGCGCATCGCGCGCAGATAGCCGGGATGGCCCTGCACCAGCGCAGGCGGAATCAGGCCGCGGCGCAGCAACGCCTGCGGCCCATAGATGTCGGCCATGACGCGCTCGAGCAGTTGTACCCGCTGCAACACGCCAGCCTCGATCTGGCGCCAGCTTTGCGGCGTGACGATGAGCGGAAACAGATCCAGCGACCACGGTCGTTGCGGGCCGCCCGCATCGGCATAGACGTTGTAGGTCACGCCGTTGTCGCGCAACTGGCGCTGCAGTCGGCTGGCGCGGCGATTGAGTTCGCGCGCATCGAGCGGGCCCATGTGTTCGAAGAACGAAGCCCAATGGGGCGCCATGGCCGCAGGCCCTGCGCTGTCGGTATGCGCGCCGCCGTTGGCCTGAGCGCGCAGCTCGTCCAGATGGCCGGGTGCCGCAGTCGCCGGCCGCTGGGCGGCCACATCCGGTAGCGGGTTCGGTATCGGTGTCGGCAGCGCCTGCGCGCGGGGACTCGGGTCCTGGCTCATGCGGTAGCTCAGCGCTGGCGCAGATCGAGCGTGAACGGAAACTCGCGGTTGCCGGCAACCGCGATGCTGGGCACCACGTCGGGCATGGTGCCAGGCGTGTGGCCCATCGCGACGAAACGCGACAGGCGTCGGCTTTCCGCTTCGTTGGCATTGACCGGCAAGGTCTCGTAACTCAAGCCGCCGGGGTGCGACACGTGATACTGGCAGCCGGCAATCGAACGGTGCATCCAGGCATCGACGATGTCGAACGTCAGCGGAGCATGCACGCCGATGGATGGATGCAGCGCCGAAGGCGGACTCCAGGCCTTGTAACGCACGCCAGCGACGAACTCGCCCTCGGTTCCGGTGGGCTGCATCGCCAGCGGCCGGCCGTTGCACGTGATGGCGTAACGACTTTCGTTGAATCCGCTGACATGAACCTCGATGCGTTCGAGCGAGGAGTCGACGTACCGGGCGGTGCCGCCAGCCGTGTTTGTTTCGCCCATGACATGCCAGGGCTCGAGCGCGTTGCGCAGCGTCAGCTCCATGCCGGAGGTGGCAATGCTGCCCACCAGCGGGAAGCGGAACTGCAGGTGCGGCGCGAACCAGGCCGCGTCGAACCCATAGCCGCACAGCCGCATTTCGGCAATCACGTCCTCGAAGTCCTGGCGGATGAAAGTCGGCAGCAGGAAACGGTCGTGCAGCGAGGTGCCCCAGCGGCTGAGCCGGGCGTTGTAGGGCTGTTTCCAGAAGCGCGCCACCAGCGCGCGCAGCAGCAGCTGCTGTGCAATGCTCATGCGGGCATGCGGCGGCATCTCGAATGCACGCAACTCCAGCAGCCCGAGTCGGCCCGTCGCGGAGTCGGGCGAATACATCTTGTCGATCGAGAACTCGCTGCGATGGGTGTTGCCGGTGACGTCGATCAGCACGTTGCGCAGCGTGCGGTCCACCAGCCAGGGCTGCATGGAGACGCCATGCGCATCCCGGTTGGCGTGTATCTCCTGCAGCGCGATCTCCAGCTCGTACAACTGGTCGTTGCGGGCCTCGTCCACGCGTGGCGCCTGGCTGGTCGGGCCGACGAACATGCCGCTGAACAGGTAACTCAGGCTGGGATGGTTGTGCCAGTAGGCCAGCAGACTGGCCAGCAGTTCGGGCCGGCGCAGAAATGGGCTGTCGCTGGGCGTGGCGCCGCCCATCACGAAGTGGTTACCCCCGCCAGTGCCGGTGTGACGGCCATCGGTCATGAATTTCTCGGCCGACAGGCGGCACTCCCAGGCCGCGTTGTAGAGGAACTCGGTGTTGTGCACGAGTTCGCCCCAGGTCGAGACGGGATGCACGTTGACCTCGATCACGCCGGGGTCGGGCGTGACCTGCAGCAATTTCAGGCGCGGGTCGCGCGGCGGCGGATAGCCCTCGAGCACCAGGCGCACGCCTTGCTCCGTGGCCGTGGCCTCGATCGCCGCCAGTAGTTCCAGGTAGTCTTGCAGCTGCTCCAGCGGCGGCATGAACACGTACAACACCCCCGAGACCCGTCCCTGGGCTTCGGCCTTGGGTCCGTTGGCGCGGCGCGGGTCGCGCACCTCGACGCACAACGCCGTTCGCGAGAGCCAGTGGGCCGACTCCTGCCGAGCGGGCACGTGGGCGAAGTCTGCCGGCTCGGCCTGATCGACACGCTGCGCATGCGTGCTGGTGACGCTGGTGGCCTGTGCCTCACGCGCTGCCTCCTGCGTCACCCGCGCTGCTTCGGACGGCACGCCGGTTCCGGCCAGATAGGGCATGACGCCCGGCTGGGTACTGACACCGCTGTCGCCGCCGGTCGCTGCCATCGGCGCGGACGGCGGCACGGCGTAACGCTGGGCCCATGCCGCGTGGGGTGGCAAGCTGCCGCGCGCGTCGTAAGGATCCTGCGGTATGTGATACGGGTAGTCGGCCTGGCTGACCCAGGGCAGGGAATCCAGCGGCAGGCGCAGGCCCATGGGCGAATCGCCCGGCATCAGGTACAGCCGCTCGTCGCGGACGAACCAGGGTCCCGTGGCCCAGCGCGCGCCAGCGCCGGCGGCACGATCGGCCACCTTGATCGGCAACACATAACCGACGACGGTATCGAGTTTCTGGGTGAAGACCCGCTGCAACCGAGCCCGTTCCATCTCGTCGTCGAGCCGGGATTGGAACGGGTCGACATTGACCGGCAGGCGGCGCTCGCGCCACAGGTAATACCAGCTGTCCTCGTAGCCCGGCAAGATATGCTGCGTGCTCACCTCCAGGCGCTGCGCCAGCCCGTGTATGAACGCTTGCGCGACTTCGCAGGTGTAGTGCGTAGGGCTGCGTTCATCGACGAACAGGTCGCGGTCGGACCATACCGGCTGTCCGTCGGCACGCCAGTAGATGTTCAGGGCCCAGCGCGGCAACTGCTCGCCCGGATACCACTTGCCCTGGCCGAAATGCAGAAAGCCGCCCTGGCCGTACCGAGCACGCAGTTTGTGCACCAGCGCGGTTGCAAAACCGCGCTTGGTGGGACCGAGGGCGTCGGTGTTCCATTCATCAGCGTCGCGGTCGCCCACGGCGACGAACGTCGGCTCGCCCCCCATGGTCAGCCGTACGTCGCCGTCCTGCAATTCCTGGTCGACCGCCTCGCCGAGCTGCATCACCGCCGCCCACTGCTCCTCGGTATAGGGCTTGGTGACCCGCGGCGCCTCGTACAGCCGGCTGATCTTCATCTCGTGCGCGAACGTGACCTCGGCCATCTCGACGCCACCTTCGATCGGCGCGGCGCCCGAGGGTTGCGGCGTGCACGCCAGCGGCACGTGGCCCTCGCCGGCGAGCAGACCGGACGTCGGGTCCAGTCCGATCCAGCCGGCGCCGGGCAGGTAGACCTCGCACCAGGCGTGCAGGTCGGTGAAATCGACCTCCGTGCCGCTGGGGCCGTCCAGCGCCTTGACGTCGGGAGCCAGCTGGATCAGGTATCCCGATGCGAACCGGGCCGCCAGTCCGCAGTGGCGCAGCAGGTTGGCCAGCAGCCAGGTCGAATCACGGCAGGATCCGGCCGCCAGGCTCAGGGTTTCATCGGGCGTCTGCACACCGGGCTCCATGCGAATCAGGTAGCGGATGTCCTTGCTGACCATCTGGTTGACGTCGATCAGGAAATCGATCGTGCGCCGTCGGGTCCTGTCGATACGCGCCAGGTAGGCGCCCACCTGTTCGGACACCGGCTCCACCGCCAGATAGGGCGCCAGTTCCTGTGCGAGCAGAGGCTCGTACTGGAACGGAAAGCTCTCGGCCGACGGCTCCAGGAAGAAGTCGAACGGGTTGTAGACCGACATGTCGGCGACCATGTCGACCGTGATCTTGAACTCGCGGGTCTTCTGCGGGAACACCAGGCGCGCCTGATAGTTGGCAAACGGGTCCTGCTGCCAGTTGATGAAGTGTCCGGCCGGTTCGACCTTCAGGGAGTAGGACAGGATCTTGCTGCGGCAGTGGGGAGCCGGTCGCAGCCGGATGACCTGGGGGCCGAGTGTGACCGGGCGGTCATACTGATAGTGGGTGACATGGTGCAGGGCGGCGTGAATGGACATACGGCGGTCTCGTGTAGTGGCGCCGGCTCGCGGCGGCTCCTGGGAAGGCGGTTCTTCAGCCCACGCGGTGATACTAGCAGCCTGCCCGGTTGCTGCGCATGACGGGGCTGCGGGAACCTGGTCATCGGATCGGTCTGTCCGTGCCGCGCCCGGTATCAAACGAGCCAATTGCGCACCACAATGCGGCAGGCGATCAAACAGGGGAAAGGGAATGCAAGCGGCCCATGATGAACAGACCACTGCGGCATGGGATGTGCTGCAGGTCGGCGCCGGTATGCGCCTCGGCAAAGCGCGGTGAAGATCCCCTCGCGTCGCGGGACATCTCCCGGTGGCCTGGTGTATTCGACCGACGGCGGACGCATGTGCGCCGGGTGTCGAAAACCGGCAGCGCAATGTATCTGCGGCCAGGCCAGTGCAGCGGCGGCTGGAGACGGCGTCGCGCGCATCAGTCGCGAGAGAAAAGGGCGGGGAGGCAAGACAGTGACGGTGGTCCGGGGCCTGGCGCTGGATGCGACGGCACTGTTGGCCCAGGCCCGGCAGCTCAGGACTGCCTGCGGCAGCGGTGGCACGGTGGTCGATGGCGTGATCGAGATCCAGGGGGACCATGTGGAGCGGGTGATGCAGCTGTTGCAAGGACAGTCGTTCACGGTCCGGCGCTCGGGAGGTTAGCGCCAGTGTCGGCTTGAAAGGCTCCCGGCATTCTTCCTCGAAAGGGTGGACGCGCCGCGACAGCGCGCTGCTGAGCCTGCATAACATGGTGTCATGCACCCTGCCACCTGGCACCGACCCGCCGCTGCTGGCGGTTTGTTGCCGGCGCTGTCAGGCTGGGCCGGCGGAACGGCGCTGCAACTGACGCAGCCAGCCTTGTGGCCCTGGTGGACTTATGCCCTGGCGCTTGCGGTCGGCGCCGGGGTCGTGACCGTCATCGCCCGTTGCTCGCGCGGCATGCGTCCGCCGGTACGCCACGGTTGCCTGCTGCTTGCGGTGGCTGCGCTGGCATTTGCTTCGGTCGGTCTTCGCGCCGTCGCATTCCAGGCCCGCAGCATGCCGGCCGCGCTGGAGGGCCGTGACCTGCTGGTCACCGGGGTTGTCGCGACGATGCCGCAGCGTGGCGCCAACGGAATTCGTTTCCAGCTGCTGGTCGAGTCCGCGCTGGCCGATGCGCTACCGGTGCGCGTGCCGCCGCGGATCCAGCTGGGCTGGTATGGTACCGCGGGCGGCCTGGCACTCGGTGGCGAAACCAGGCCCGAACCACGTGAGGAGGCGGTCTGGGCTGGCGAACGCTGGCGCATGGTGGTGCGTCTGAAGGCGCCGCACGGCAACAGCAATCCGCACGGATTCGACTATGAATTATGGTTGTGGGAACACAGCGTGCAGGCCACCGGTTATGTCCGCGAGGGTGCGGGCCGTTTCGTGCCGCTGCGCCTGGGACAGACCGGCCGGCACCCGGTCGAATGGCTGCGCCAGTCGGTGCGCCAGCGCATCGATGCGCGATTGCCGGATGCAGCGCAGGCCGGCTGGATCAGCGCGCTGGTGACCGGCGACCAGAACGCCATTGACCGGGCCGACTGGGATCTGTTCCGAGCCACCGGTGTGTCGCACCTGATGAGTATTTCCGGGTTGCATGTGACGATGTTCGCCTGGCTCGCGGCAACGTTGACTGCCGCGGCCTGGCGTCGCAGCCGGCGCCTGTGCCTGCGCCTGCCGGCGCAGCACGCGGCCTTGATCGGCGGCCCGGCGCTGGCACTGGCCTATGCGGTCTTCAGCGGCTGGGGCGTTCCGTCGCAGCGCACGATCGTCATGCTGTTGGTCATCTGCCTGTTGCGCCTGTCCGGGCGCACCTGGCCGTGGCCGATGGTCTGGCTGCTGGCCGCGGTCGCGGTGCTGCTGACCGATCCCTGGGCCCTGCTGCAGGCCGGCTTCTGGCTGAGTTTCATCGCGGTGGGCGTGTTGTTCGCGTCCGACGATGGTGCCGCGCAGGCGCCGCTCTGGGGCCGGCTGCGCGCCTTGCTGCGCGAGCAATGGGTGATCACGCTGGCGCTGACGCCGCTGGTGTTGCTGCTGTTCGGCCAGGTCTCGCTGGTCGGTTTTGCCGCCAACCTGGTCGCGATCCCCTGGGTAACCTTGCTGGTGACGCCGCTGGCCATGCTCGGCGTGGTATTTGCTCCCGGATGGGACCTGGCGGCGCTGGCCATCGCGGCCCTGGCGGGTTACCTTGGCTGGCTGGCCCAGCTGCCGTATGCCACCGTGTCGGTCGCGGCCGCGCCGTGGGGTGTTGCGGCTGCCGGCGTGCTGGCCGGGCTGCTGGTCGTCATGCGATTGCCGGCCCCGCTGCGTCTGGCCGGCGTCGCGCTGGCCGTACCGGTCCTGTTCTGGCAGCCGCCACGGCCGGTGGCGGGCCAGTTCGATCTGCTGGCAGCCGACGTCGGACAGGGCAACGCGGTGTTGTTGCGCACCGCCCGCCATGCGCTGTTGTACGACGCCGGCCCGCGGTATTCGCGCGACAGCGACGCCGGCCACCGGGTGCTGCTGCCCTTGCTGCGTGCGCTCGGCGTCGCGCCCGACCTGCTGCTGCTGAGCCACGGTGACAGCGACCACGTGGGTGGCGCGGCGTCGGTGCTGGCCATGCATCCAGGCGCCGAACTGCTGGCCTCCCTCGAACCGGAACATGGTTTGTGGGCCTTGCGGACCGGCCGCCGATGCGAGGCGGGGCAGCGCTGGCACTGGGATGGCGTGGAGTTCACCGTGTTGCATCCGCAGCCGTCGGACTACCGGACTCCCGGCAGCAAGCCCAATGCCTTGTCGTGCGTGCTGCGTGTCCGCGCCGCCGCGGCAGCCGGGCAGCCGGCAGCGGCGGCGCTGCTGGCGGGCGATATCGAGTCGGCCCAGGAACTGCGTCTGGTGTCGCAGGGCGCCGACCTGGGCGCCGATCTGCTGCTGGTGCCGCACCATGGCAGCAAGACTTCGAGCAGTGCCGTCTTTCTCGATGCCGTCGGGCCACGCGTGGCGCTGGTGCAAAGCGGCTATCGCAATCGTTTCGGCCATCCGGCAGCCGCGCCGATGGCCCGCTACGCAGAGCGAGGTATTGCCGTGTTCGATTCGCCCCATTGCGGTGCCATGGTCTGGCGATCGGACGAGCCGGCCGTTGTGTCATGCCATCGGCTCGCGCGGCCGCGCTACTGGCAGCACCGGGATCCGGTCCGATCACGGTTCTAATGGGGCTGGGGCATACTGCCTGTGTACGCGGGTCTGCGCGGCCCGGAAGTTGCTTGACCGCGACACGGCCAGTCCTCACTGGAGTCAACGGACCATGACGAAATTCGATGAGATGTATACCTCTTTGCCCTACGAGTTCTTCTCGGGCGGGGAACAGATACGCGATCACTACAAGATCTACGACGAGTGGCTCGCGCGCCAGCCAGGCGACATGATGGCGACCCGGCGCGAGGAGGCCGAGCTGATATTTCGGCGCGTCGGCATCACGTTTGCCGTGTACGGAGACAAGGACGACACCGGCGCCGGGAACGAACGGCTGATCCCGTTCGACCTGATTCCGCGCATCATTGCCGCCCGCGAATGGGACGAGCTGGAAAAAGGCCTGGTGCAGCGGGTGACCGCGCTCAATCGCTTCATTCACGACTGTTACCACGACCAGGAAATCTTCAAGGCCGGTATCGTGCCCAGCGAGCAGGTGGCGGGCAACGCCCAGTTCCGCCAGGAGATGGTCGGTGTTGACGTGGCGGGTGGCGTGTACTCGCATATTTCGGGCGTCGATATCGTGCGAGCCGTCAATGCCAAGGGCGAGCCGGAGTATTTCGTGCTCGAGGACAACCTGCGCGTGCCCAGCGGCGTGAGCTACATGCTGGAAAACCGCAAGATGACCATGCGGCTGTTTCCCGAATTGTTCGGCGCCCACAAGGTGGCGCCAGTCGCGCATTATCCTGACCTGTTGCTCGAGACACTGCGCGACAGCAGCCCGGCCACCACCGCGGAACCCACGGTCGTGGTCTTGACGCCAGGCATGCATAACAGCGCCTACTTCGAGCACGCGTTCCTGGCCCAGCAGATGGGTGTCGAACTGGTGGAAGGACAAGACCTGTTCACCCGTGACCAGTTCCTGTACATGCGCACCACCCGCGGCCCTAAGCGGGTCGATGTGATTTACCGGCGGGTCGACGATGACTTCCTGGACCCGAAGGTATTTCGGCCCGACTCGACACTGGGTTGCGCCGGCCTGATGGACGTCTACCGCGCCGGTCACGTCACGATCTGCAATGCCGTGGGTACCGGGGTGGCGGACGACAAGTCGGTCTATCCGTACGTGCCCAAGATGATCGAGTTCTACCTGAACGAGAAGCCGCTGTTGAGCAACGTGCCGACACTGATGTGCCGCAATGCCGACGACTTGCTCTACACGCTGGACAACCTCAAGGACCTGGTCGTCAAGGAGGTCCATGGTGCGGGCGGTTACGGCATGCTGGTCGGTCCGGCCGCGACCAAAGCCGAATTGGAGGCTTTCGGCAAGATCCTGCGCGCCCATCCGGAGAACTACATCGCCCAGCCGACGCTGAGCCTGTCGAGTTGCCCGACCTTCGTCGAGAGCGGCATCGCGCCGCGCCATATCGACCTGCGCCCGTACGTGCTCAGCGGCAAAACGGTGCAGATGGTGCCCGGTGGCCTGACGCGTGTGGCTTTGAAGGACGGTTCCCTGGTGGTGAATTCGTCGCAGGGCGGCGGCACCAAGGACACCTGGGTACTGGAAGAATGATGCGTCGCCCGAGCGGCCGAACACACTAGGGAACAAGGAGCGACCATGCTGAGCCGAACCGCCGACCATCTTTTCTGGATGTCCCGCTACACCGAGCGGGCCGAGAACACCGCCCGCCTGCTCGATGTGAATTACCAGACATCCCTGCTGCCACAATCGGACGCAGTGGCCCTGGTGGGCTGGCAAGGGCTGATCAGCATCAGCGAGCTGTTGCCCGCCTACACCGAGAAATACGGTGTGGTGAACGCGCGCGACGTGATGGACTTCATGGTCAAGGACGAAACCAATCCTTCGAGCATCGTGTCGTGTCTGACGGCCGCGCGCGAGAATGCCCGTGCCGTGCGCGGCACTCTGACCACCGAATTGTGGGAAACCCAGAACCAGACCTGGCTGGAGGTGCGGCGCGACCTGAAGGCCGGTGTCTTCGAACGCGATCCCGCCGCCTTCTTCGAGTGGGTGAAGTTCCACTCCCATCTGTCGCGCGGCGTGACGGTGGGCACGATGCTGATGGACGAGGCGCTGTATTTCATGCGCCTGGGCACCTTCCTGGAGCGGGCCGACAACACGGCCCGCATGATGGACGTGAAATTCCACGCAGTGCAGAACGATTTCTACGGCGCGGCCAGCGAACGGGACCAGGAGTACGACTTCTACCATTGGAGCGCGATCCTGCGCAGCGTCTCGGGCTTCGAGATCTATCGCAAGGTCTACCGCGACGTGATCAAGCCCGAGCTGGTGGCCGATCTGATGATGCTGCGGCCCGACATGCCGCGCTCACTGCTGGCCAGTCTGAACGAAGTTGTCAACAACCTGGGCATGCTGGCCACGGAGCGCTCCAGCGACACCTTGCGCCGCGCCGGCAAGTTGTGCGCCGAGCTCAAGTACGGGCAGATCGACGAGATCCTGGCCACGGGCCTGCATGCCTACCTGACCCAGTTCCTGGACCGTGTCAACGATCTGGGCTCCCACATCAGCCGGGATTTCCTGGTTCCGTTGCCCAACTGACGATGGTCCGCGTCCTGCGGCGGCTGCCGCGCGGGACCGGGCAGAGCGCACGCGAAGTTTGCGGGCAAAATGGTCGCGACAACCCGGTGATGTGATGGCAACTCGACCGCGCCCCTGGCGCCTCATGGCATGACGCAGGCGGCGCCGCCAGCGCTGGACGTGGACCGTCTGGTCCGCACGGAGCAGATGCGCCAGCATCGCCAGACACTGCCCGCGGCGGTGGTCGGCAGCGCCTTGATCGGGCTGATCGTGGCCATCGTGCAGTCCAACGCCACCGGCGTCGCGCCGGCAGCGATCTGGCTGGCGGTGCTGGCGAGCGTGCTGATGGCCCGGGTCGGGCTGTACCACTGGCATGAGCGCGCCGATCCGCCGCAGGGGCACGAGCCGCTCTGGATCAGCCGCTACCGTCTGCTGGCGTTGTTGCACGGACTGGCCTGGGCGTTGGCGACCTGGTGGCTGTTCCCGCCCCAGAATCCGGCCTACCAATCGTTCCTGGTCTTTGCGCTGGCAGGCATCTGCGTCAGTTCGTTGTCCGGATATGCGTTCGACCTGCGCACAGCGCTTGCGTTTTGCGTGCCGATCCTGTCCGCGCTGCTGTTGCGGCTGCTGCTGTTGGGAACCGAAACCGGATGGATGACGGCGGCGATCGTGCTGCTGTTCATCGTCTATGTGCTGGGCATCGCACTGCGTGCCAACCGCACCCTGCGTGAAGGCGTGGCCCTGCGGGGCGCGCAGGCATTGCAACTGGCCGACGTGCGCAGCAGTCATGCGCAGCTGCAGCGGGCTGAAACCCTGGCGGGTCTGGGCAGTTTCGACTGGAACCCGGCGAGTGGAACGCTGCAATGGTCCGATGGCCACTACCGGTTGTGGGGACTGGAGCCGGGCAGCGTCGCCCCCAGCCTGGACGTGTTCCTGCGGGGCGTGCATCCGCAGGACCGGGAGCGGGTCCAGGTGGTCCTGCGCCGATCACTGGAGCAGGGCGAGGTCGAGCCTTGCCGGTACCGGGTGCGCTGGGGTGGAGGCGAACTGCGTCATGTGCTGGGGCACAGCGAACGCGAGCGTGACCACCAGGGGCGGGTGGTCCGCGTGACCGGCACGGTACAGGATGTCACGTTGCAGACGGTGACCCAGGCCCGGCTGGTGGAGCAGCAGCAGATGATGTCGGTCATGCAGCAGACCACGCAGCTGGGCTTCTGGTTTGTCGATGGCGCGGGCCGTACCACCGACGTCAACGCCGCGTTGTGCGCCATGCTTGCGTGTTCCCGTGCGGACCTGCTCGGTCGGAGCCTGCTCGACTGCGTCGACGAAGCCTATGCGAGTCGCCTGCGGCGTCTGCTGAGCGGAGCAGGCGTTCCCAGCGAGACCGGCAATCTGGTGGAGTTGGCCCGCGTCGACTGCGTTGCAGTGCGGTGCCTGGCCAATGAGACAGTCCTGCGCGACGCGGCCGCGCAGGTGGTTGGGCTGGTTGTCATGTTGTCCGACCTCAGCGCGGTCGAACGCGCGCGCGATGCCCAGCATGCATCCGAATTTGTTGTCAACTCGGTGCACGACATGGTCAGTGTCACCGATCCGCAAGGTAACTACCGCTTCGTCAACGATGCCTGGTGCGCTCGCAGCGAGATGCAGCGCGAGCAGGTGTTGGGTCGCAACCTGGCCGAGGTGGCGCCTTTTGTCGTGTCGGCCGAGCGGACCGAGGCCCTGCGCCAGTGCATCGAGAGCCGGGAACTGCGCATGGTGCGCGCGCAGGTGCAATGGCCAGGCTGGGGCTTGCGCACGGTGGAGACCACGCTCACGCCCTACCTCACGCGCGACACCGAGGTGCGAGGGGTGGTTGCCGTTACCCGCGACGTGACGGAGCAGGTTGCGACGCGGACCGCACTGGCGCAGAGTCTGGACAATCTGCGCAGCATCTTCAACGTGACCAACGATGGCATGGTCGTCTACGACGCGAAAGATCCACAGGGGCGCCTTCTTTTCGTCAACGCCCGCTTCCTGCAGATGTGGAACCTGCCGGTTGATGCGCCGCAGGAACCCACACGCAGGGAAGTAAATGCCGCAGCACGCAGGTTGTTCGTCGACCCGGTGCAGGAAACGGCGCGTATCGAGACCATCCTGGCGCTGAAAGAGCCTTTTTCGGACCGGCTCGAACTCAACGACGGGCGGGTGCTAGAACGGCGCAGCGCGGCGGTGAACAGCGAATCCGGCGCGAGCCGGGTCTGGACCTTCCGAGACGTCACCTTGCAGGAGCAGGCGGTGGAGGCGTTGCGCGCCAGCGATGGTCAGCAGCGTGCCATGATGGACGCCTTCCCCGGCTATGTCAGCGTGATCGACCAGGACCTGGTCTATACCTATGTCAATGCACGCAAGGCCGCGCTACTGGGTGTCGCACCGGAGGCGGTCATCGGGCGCAGCGTGCGCGAGTTGCTGGGCGATGCCCGTGCGCGCCAGGTCGCTGCAGAGATCGAAAGCGTCAAGGCCGGTGCACGGGTCGTGGTCGAACGCCGCTACGAGGCGACCGCGCAACGGGAGGCGGTCTACCTGCAGGTCACCGAAGTCATGGGCGTCAAGGGGCAAGGCGGCTTGCAGCGGTATTACGCGTTCGGGGTCGACATCACCGAACTCAAGCGTGCGGAGGTGGCGCTGCGCGCCGCGAAGGAACAGGCGGAACAGGCGGATCGCGCCAAGAGCGCTTTCCTGGCCAGCGTCAGCCACGAGCTGCGCACGCCGCTCAATGCCATCCTGGGCTTTTCCCAGTTGCTGCGCGCCGACGCGCAGACTTCGCCGCTGGCCAGCGACAACGCCGCCGAGATCGAGCGTGCCGGCCGCCACTTGTTGTCCCTCGTCGATGATCTGATCGACCTGGGCGGAGTCGAGGCTGGTCATCTGGAACTGAACATGAACCGGGTGGCGGTCGAAACCGTCATCAACGACAGCCTGTCGATGGTCGCGCCGCTGGCGGCCAACCAGGGCATCCGCATCGTGTTTGAAGGCGGTGACGCGCGCCACGCGGTGGTGCTGGCCGATGCCGTGCGCCTGCGCCAGGTGATCATCAACCTGTTGTCGAATGCGATCAAGTACAACCGGCCCGATGGTTCGGTGCGGATGTCGTGCCGGCACCATGGGCCCGATGGCAAGCCAGGACAGGCGTGGATCCGGATTGCCGTCACCGATACCGGCTCGGGCATCGCGCCGGATCTGGCCGACCGGGTCTTCTCGGCATTCGAACGGCTGGGCGCGGAACGCGGTGGGATCAAGGGCACCGGTATCGGCCTGGCGATCTCGCGCCGTCTGGCCGGTGCCATGGGTGGCGCCATCGGCTACGAGAGCCGGCTTGGGCACGGCAGCACGTTCTGGATCGATCTGCCATCGCTGGTCCCAGCATGGGCCAATACCAATATCAATATCAGTACCGCGACCGATGGCCGGGCCGGCGTCGCCCGGCAACCCGTGCTGCGGGTGCAGCCGCTGCGCCAGCGCGATCAGCCGCGCTTGCTGGTGGCAGAGGATTACGGCCCGAACCAGGCCGTGCTGCGGCAGCAGCTGATGAGCCTGGGTTGCAGTGTCGACATGGTGGCCGATGGCGAGCAGGCGCTCACGCGCTGGAATGCGGAGTCCTACGACCTGATCCTGAGCGACCTGGACATGCCGCGTATGGGCGGCCACGAACTGGCGCAGGCGATACGCCAGCAGGAAGCCCGGCTCGGCAGGCGCACGCCGTTTGTCGCGATCAGTGCGGCTGTCGTGGCTGGCGAGCGGGAGCGTTGTCTGGCTACGGGCATGGATGACATGTTGGCCAAACCCGTCTCGCTCGAGTCCCTCGGCGCCATGCTCGAGCGCTGGCTCGGTGACGCGACTGCATCGCCAGCGGTGGCTGATGGAGCCGCGGCGCGGATGCCGGCAGCGCGTGCGCTGCCGGTGCTGGACCTCGATGCGTTGTACCAGGTGCTGGGGCGCGTCAGCACCCGGCAGGCGCGCTCGCTGGTCGCCACCTTCGTCGAGGCGGTCGAGGAAGGCCTGCGCAAGCTCTGCGGCCCCCACGTCGATCCTGTGCTGGTGGCACGGGAGATGCACCGGCAACAGTCGTCGGCCCGCACGGTGGGTGCGTTTCAGTATGCGGATTGCGCACGGTGGCTGGAGCAACAGGCGCGCGCGCAGCCTCAGATTGATCTGACGCAGGCGCTGCACACGCTGCATGCGGCCTTGCAGCAGGTACGCGAGCACGCACAGGCGCTGGAGCAGCTGGAGCCGGCATCGATACCGGCTGTGCTGCGGGATGAATCTTCAACATCAAGCCTGGTCGACTCGGTACTGGTTGTCGACGACGACCCGGTGGTGCTGATGCAGATGGAGCAGATGCTCGCCGGCATCGGTGTCGGCGAGGTCCTGACCGCGCGCAACGGGCTGGACGCAATGAACCAGGTGAGCCGGCGCCCCCGTGCGATCGACGTGGTTGTGTGTGACCTCAACATGCCCGAGATGGACGGTGTCGAGATGATCCGCCGCTTCGGCCAGGGAGGGTTTCGCGGCGCGCTGATTCTGATGAGCGGTGCCAACGAGCAATTGCTGGCAAGTGTCAGCAACCTGGCGCAGTTGCAGGGCTTGCGCGTGCTGGGTGAAATCCGCAAGCCGGCAACGCCGCGGCAAATGACGGGTCTGCTGCAGAAGTCGCTGCCCCACGACGCGGCCTTGCGTCCGCAGGGAGAGCCGTCATTCACCACGCCACAGGCCATCCTGGCTGGCATCGGCAATGCCGAATTCGAGATCTGGTTCCAACCCAAGGTCAAGGCCGATTCGTTGCTGCCGGTGGGTGTCGAGGCGCTGGCGCGCTGGCGCCAGCCGGACGGCTCGATGGTTCCGCCCGATCTTTTCATCGTCGCGGCAGAGCGTGCCGGCATCATCGCGCAACTATCGGCGGTCCTGGTGGACACCGCACTGCGTGAAGGCGCCCGGTTGCACCGTGCCGGCTTTGCGCTGACGATCTCGCTGAATCTTTCGGCCTTGTGGCTCGACGACCTGCAACTGCCCGACCTGTTGCTGCAGACCGCGCGGGGACAGGGTTTGCAGCCGTCCGACATCAACCTCGAAGTGACCGAGACCGGCGTCACGAAGGACCTCGCGACCGCACTCGACGTGTTGTCGCGGCTGCGCCTGAAGGGGTTCGGTCTGTCGATCGACGATTTCGGCATCGGTTATTCGTCGTTCGAGCAACTCGGTCGTATTCCGTTTACCGAAATGAAGCTCGATCGCAGCTTCGTCAACCGGGCTGGACGCGATGCGGCCGCGCGGGCCATCCTGGAGAGCAGCATGGCGATGGCCACCAAACTGGCCTTGCGAACTGTTGCCGAAGGCGTCGAGACAGAGGCCGAATTGGCGCTGGTGCGGGAACTCGGTTGTGACGACGTGCAGGGTTTCCTGATTGCCCGCCCCATGCCCTGCGACGTGCTGATCGACTGGTTGCACGAACGCGCAGCCTGAACGCCGCGCGGGCGCGGCCGAGCCTCGATGGCATTCAGCGGCCGCGTGCCGCGGCCACTTCGCGGCCGAGCTCGATCACCGCCATCGCGTAGTAGCTGCTCCAGTTGTAGCGGGTAATGACGTAGAAGTTCTCGGTGCCCACCACGTAACTGGGCGCATCCGGGCCGTTTTGCAACTCCACCAGGGCCAGCGGTCCGCTATGCCGCAGGGCAGCGTCGTCCAGCAGGACCCCGCTGGCCGTCATCGACGCGGCGCTGAAGGTGGGCAGGATGTCGGGTGCCAGTAGTCGATCCAGGTCTCGTGTGGCGGCATCGAAACGCGCCGGGTAATGCGTGGCCATGTCCTGTTTCCAGCCGAATGCGACGAAGTAATTGGCCACCGAACCGATCACGTCGGACGGGCTCTGGAACAGGTCGATTCGGCCATCGCCATTGAAGTCGATCGCATACCGCACCCAGCTCGAGGGCATGAACTGCGGCATGCCCATGGCACCGGCATAACTGCCGCGCAGGCTGAGCGGATCGATGCCCGAGCGTTGCGCCAGCGACAGCAGTTGTTCGAGTTCACCGAGGAAGAACGCCCTTCGCTCGGTCGCCCGCGGATGGGCTTTCGGAAAGTCGAAACTCAGCGTGGCCAAAGCGTCGATGACCCGAAAACTGCCGACGTTGCGGCCATAGATGGTCTCCACGCCGATGATGCCGACGATGATCTCCGCCGGCACTCCGAACATGCGCTCTGCGCGTTCGAGTTCGCCCTGGTTGGCCTGCCAGAAGGCAACCCCGGCCTGGATCCGAACCGGGTCGATGAAGCGGCTGCGGTAGACCCGCCAGTTCTTGGCTGTGCCCCTGGGCGCGGGTAACACCCACCGGGTGACCTGCGGCAGCAGCCTGGCCTGGCCGATGGCCTGGCGCACCCAGGCGCGATCCAGGTCGCGTCGGGCGGCAATATCATCGGCGATGCGCATCGCATCCGCGCGACTGGCATACAGCACGGTGTCGGCGCCGGTGCCTGCCTTGCGTTTGCTGGTCGGCGTGGCGGCCCAGCTGCTGCTCAAGCCCAGGCATAGCATCGTGCACAGGATCAGGAGGGTGCGCAAGCGGGCTTGGTACATCAACGCGGCCATGGCAGGAGCCTGAATTCTCGCCGCAATACGGCCAGATTCGCGCCGCCGTGGCCCTGCGGCGCATACCGCGTCGCCTCCAGCCGCAACAACCAGCCGCAAATCGCCTGTGCGCGGGCGTCGTTCGCACCCCAGCGCTCGCGCACCAGGGCGGCAAGGGTGCGCGGTGGCGTGCTCGGCGCCAGTGGCGAGCCGGCCGCACCGAGTTTGCGGGCGGCTCCCTCGAGCAGGCGCAGCCAGGGGTCGTGCCGGCTGCGCTCCCACAAGGTCCAGGCTGCGCCAAGCAGGCTCGACGCGACGATCAACGCCAGCAGGACGTAACCGAGGTCCTCCCAGCTGGGCGATTGGAAGCCCATGTTCTTGAGCAGGTCGAGTTGGGTCGCCTGGCTGTAGTTCAGTACCCATTGGTTCCAACGGTTGTTGACCGCCTCCCAGGCCGCACGCAGATTGAACCAGATTGCCGGGTTGACCACCTCCATGGCGCTGGCGATGACACTGCGCGGCGCCGTCAGCCGCTGCAGCGAGCCGACGCGGCCGGGCGCGACCGCGGCAGTCGGGTCGACGCGCACCCAGCCCTGGCCGGCCAGCCAGACTTCGGCCCAGGCATGCGCGTCGCTCTGGCGCAAGATCCAGTAGCCGTCCAATGCATTGATCTCGCCTCCCTGGTAACCGGTGACGATCCGTGCCGGAATGTCCAGGGCTCGCATCATGATGACGAACGATGATGCGATGTGTTCGCAAAAGCCGGTGCGACGGTCGAACCAGAACTCGTCGGCGGTGTCGGTGCCATAAACACCTGGCTCCAGCGTATAGGTATAACCTCCGGTGCGCAGGCGCTGCAGCACGGCTTCGACCAGTCGCGGTGCGTCGCCGACCTGCTGCGCGCCGCGGCGCAATTCGCTGGCCCACTGCATCGTGCGCGGATTGAGCCCCGGTGGCAGCTCCAGGTAGTCCTGCAACGCCGCGGTGCGCCGCAGCGGACCCACGGTGTAATCGGTGTGGCTGCGGGCCGAATAGCGCAACAGGTCGGCGACTGGCCGGTCCGCAAACCATTGCAGCTGGCGCGACATGCGCAGTTCCATGCCCTTGACGTCCGGTGGGTCCTTTGCGGCGTCGAGCACGAAGATCCAGGGCCGGTTGTGCGGTTCGAGCGTGACCTGGTAGCGCACCGGTTCGCCGCGCACCTGAAGGTTCGGCGCGTCCTGCATGCCTTCGGGAAAACCCGATCGCAGTGGCAACCACTGGCGTCCCTGCTGCGTTGACAGCACCGGGCCGCGGAAGTACAGGTCAGACTGGCGCGGTATCGGGCTGTCGAAGCGCACCCGCAGCGCTATGCTGTCGTCCAGCGCGAGTTCGGCAATGGAGCCCACCTCCATCGTCGAGGACAGGCCGCTGCGCCCGGTCATCGCGTCGCCCGGCATGCCCCACAGCGGGGTCAGGCGCGGGAACAGCATGAACAGCACCAGCATGATCGGTGCTCCCAGGGCTGCCATCGTCAGCGCGGTGGCGGCCGCCTCGCGCAGTGGTGGTTTGCCCACGGGCATGTGGGTGTTGACGAGCGCCGTGAGCAGGCCCAGCAGTGCGATCAGCATCGCCGCGGCGGTGGCCAGCGACTGCGAAAAGAAGAAGTTGGTCAGCATTGTGAAGAAGCTGAGGAAAAAAACGACAAAGGCGTCGCGCCGCGCACGCAACTCCAGCGTCTTGAGCGTCAGCAGCACGACCAGCAGCGTCACGCCCGCATCGCGGCCGAGCAGCGTGCGGTGCGTGAGCAGCGTCGCGGCGACGGTCAGCACCAGCAGGCCCAGCAGCCACCAGCGCGAAGGCAGAGGTTGTGCCGTCCAGGCCAGCACGCCACGCCAAGCCAGCACCGCCAGCGCCAGCGCAGAGCACCATAGCGGCAGCCGGCCCAGCTGCGGCACCAGCACCCAGCCGATGACCAGCAGCAGGAACAAGGTGTCCCGGGTGTCCCGCGGCAGGTGGCGCAGTCGTTCCAGCATGGATTCAGTGGCCTGGCCGGTGGCCTGTCGGAGCGCCATCGGCCGACCCATGGAGGGCCAGCCCCTCCAGGCAGCGCCGTTTATGCGCCTCGCCGCTGGACGCCGGGATCTCGCGTGCGCCCAGTCGCAGACCGTATTCCAGATCCTGCTTGTCGGCTGCCAGAACCCAGGCGCACAGTCGAGACAGGGCGCGCTCGAGTGGCGCGCCCGATCCGGGCTGCGCCAGCGGTACGCCGGTATGGGCCAGGTCCAGCCACAGGGCCTGGCGCTGCGCCTGCTGGGTATCGCGGCTCACCAGTTCATCGGCCTTGGCCAGTTTCTTCCACACCACCAGCTTGAGCGGATCACCACGCTGGTAGCTGCGCACACCGTCGAATTCGCCACTGGCGCGCTGCAACCGCGCCGTGGCCGCGTGGCCGGCGCGTGGTTCGCCTTCGGGCAGCGGTGGTGGCCAGGTCTCGGGCGCGGGGTAGACCAGTACCCGGGACGCCGGCCGCCAGATCGTCCAGACCCGGAACGTGCCCAGCGGAAATCGCGTTTCGGCGGTCAGAGCCGGTATCGGTTGCAGGCCTCGGCGCGTCGGTTGGAAGGCGATATGCACGGTCGCACGGGCCTGGCCCGGAACGTTGGTCCAGATCCAGTGGTCGCTGCCCAGCACACGCAGTCCGATGCCGTGGCGCACCCGCCGACGGCTGCTGACCAGGTCGATGGCGATCATGGTGTTGCGGCCCAGGAAGCTGGCCTCGACTGGCTGCAGCTGCAGCGTCAGGCCGCGCAGCGTTCCATGGCACAGGTGCATTCCGACCAGCGCGCTGCCGGCGAGCATGAAGGTCAGCAGATAACCCAGGTTGAGCTGGTAGTTGATGGATGCCACCAGCAGCACCAGCAGCGTGGCCGCCAGCATGAAGCCGGCCCGGGTCGGCACGATGTAGACATTGCGCTGGGTCAGTACCGTGACATCGCGCAGTGGCAGGCGCGATTGCCACCAGTGGCGAAACCGGGCCCGGAGATGCGCGACGGGGCGCCGCAGCGGGTGGGGCAGGGGCTGCGCCAGGTCCATGCGGAAAAGCGCCTTCAGGCCAGGGGAACGGACTGCAGCATGGCGCGCACCTGCTCCACCGGGCCGCGGCCGGCATCGCCGACCGGGATCAGCCGGTGACCGATCGATTGCGGCAAGATCGCCTGCACGTCGTCGGGCGCCACGTAGTCGCGACCGCTGAGCAGCGCTTGCGCCTTCGCGGCCCGGATCACCGCGATGCCGGCGCGTGGGCTCAGTCCCTGCAGGAACCACTGGCCGCAGCGGGTGGCCGCGATCAGGTCCTGCACATAGTCGAGCAGTGCCTCGGAGGCATGCACCTGCAGCACCTGGCGTTGCGCGTCCAGCAGGTCCTGCGGCGACATCAGCCGGTCCATGGACCCGACCAGGTCGCGCCGGTCGTGGCCGGTCAGCAGGCCGCGCTCGGCGACGCGATCGGGATAACCCAGCGAGATACGCATCAGGAAACGGTCGAGCTGCGACTCAGGCAGGGCGTAGGTACCCAGCTGGTCGTGCGGGTTCTGCGTTGCGATGACGAAGAACGGCACCGGAAGCGCGCGGGTCTCGCCCTCCGCCGTGACCTGCTTTTCTTCCATCGCCTCGAGCAGCGCGCTCTGCGTCTTGGGGCTGGCGCGGTTGATCTCGTCGGCGAGCAGGACCTGCGCGAAGATCGGCCCGGGATGGAATACGAACGCTTCCTTGCCGCGTTCGTAGATCGACACACCCGACAGGTCACTGGGCATCAGGTCGGAGGTGAACTGCACGCGCGAGAACTGCAGGCCGAAACTGCGTGCCAGCGCATGCGCCAGCGTGGTCTTCCCCACGCCGGGAACATCCTCGATCAGCAGGTGTCCACCGGCCAGCAGACAGGCCACGCAGTCCTGGATCTGCGCAGATTTTCCGACGATGACCGTGTTAAGCTGGCGCAGTACCCGCTCCAGTTTTTCTTGTGGATTCATGGCACGACGTTACCCGAAAATCATGACCGAACTTTGCTGCCATGAACAAGACCGGATACTTCACACACCCCGCGTGCCGCCAGCATGAGATGGGCCAAGGCCATCCGGAATGTCCCGAGCGGCTCGACGCGATCGAGGACCGGCTGTTGATGTCGGGCCTGGACATCGCGCTCGAACGGCGCGAGGCGGCCCCAGCGCCGCTGGCCGACATCGAACTGGCCCACGCCCGCATGTTCGTGGCGTCGCTGCGCGGCTTGTCCGACGGCCTGCGCGACGAGATCAATGCCGGCGGCCCGCAACACGCGCAGGTCGACCCGGACACCGCCATCAACATGCATACCTGGGACGCGGCGCTGGGCGCCGCGGGCGCTGCCATAGCCGCCACCGATGCCGTCATCGCCGGCGAACTCGAGAACGCTTTCTGCGCGGTGCGTCCACCCGGCCACCATGCCTGTCGTAGTCAGGCCATGGGTTTTTGCTTCTTCAACAATGTCGCCGTGGCGGCCAAATACGCATTGCAGCGCCACGGTCTGAAGCGGGTGGCCATTGTCGACTTCGACGTGCACCACGGTAATGGCACCGAGGATATCGTGGCCGGGGATCCGCGGATCCTGATGGTCAGCTTTTACCAGCATCCGTTCTATCCGTATGGCGGTTCCCGGTCGAACGCGGGCAATCTGGTGAACCTGCCGGTGCCGGCCTACACCAAGGGCCCGGAGGTGCGGGAACTGGTCGAGCATGGCTGGATTCCCCGGCTCGAGGACCACCGACCCGAGATGATTTTCATCAGTGCCGGGTTCGATGCCCATCGCGAGGACGACATGGGCCAGATGGGCCTGGTCGAGCAGGACTATGCCTGGATCACACAACGCATCAAGGACGTCGCGCGCCGCCATGCTGGTGGACGTATCGTTTCCTGCCTGGAGGGAGGTTACAACCTCAGCGCGCTCGGGCGCAGCGTGGAGGCGCATTTGCGGGTGTTGGCGGACGTCTGAGGCGTTTGCGCGTTGCAGCGCAGGATGCCGCTCTTGCCTAGTCCATGAACGAGGGCAGCCACAGGCTCAGGATCGGGAACGCCACCAGCAGCATCAGCATCAGCACCTGCACCACGACGAACGGCCAGACACCCGAGAAAATCGTGCCCAGCCGCACGTCGGGCAGCAGGGTGTTGAGAACAAACAGGTTCATGCCGACCGGCGGCGAGATCAGGCCGATCTGGATCACCATCACGATCAGCACTCCGAACCAGACCGGATCGAAGCCCAGACTCACGACGATGGGGAAAAACAGTGGAATCGTCAGCAGCACCATGCTGAGCTCCTCCATCACCGTGCCGAGCAATACATAGATCACCATCATGGCGGCCACGATCATCGGCGGTGACAGGCCCAGGTGCGTGATCCAATCCTTCAGGTCGCCGGGCATGGAGGTGAAGTTGACGAAGTTGGCGAATACGGTCGCTGCGATCAGCAGCGTGAACAACATGGCCGTGGTGCGCGCCGATTCGATCAGGATCTGAAACAGCGATTTCCAGGTCAGCGCGCGCCGCGCCAGTGCGAACAGGAAGGCGCCAGAGGCTCCGATGCCGGCACCTTCGGTGGCGGTGAAGACGCCGCCGTAGATGCCGCCGAGCACGACCAGGACCAGCAGCAACACGCCCCAGATGCCCCGCACCGCCACCCAGCGCTCGGTCCAGGTCGACTTCTCGCCCGCTGGCGCGTGTTCCGGATCGCGTGAGGTGACGATCACTACCGCCCCCATCATGGCCAGCGCGGTCAGTAAGCCCGGGATGACGCCTGCGGCAAACAATTTGCCGATATTGGTCTCGGTCACGATACCGTAGATCACCATGATGGTCGATGGCGGGATCATGATGCCCAGCGTGCCACCGGCGGCCATGACGCCGGTCGACAGCGATTCGCTGTAGCCGAGTTTCTTCATGGATGGATACGCGACCTTGCTCATGGTTGCGGCGGTCGCGATGGACGAGCCGCAGATCGCGCCAAAGCCGGCGCAGGCCGCGATGGTCGCGTGTGCCAGGCCGCCGCGCAGGTGGCCGATGAACACGTACGCGGCGCGAAACAGTTCATGCGCCAGGCCGGCGCGAGCGACAAAGTTGCCCATCAGGATGAACAGCGGAATCACCGACAAGGTGTAGGCGAAACCGGTCTCGTACACGACCTGCGAGGTGCTGTAGAACGCTGCCGGCCAACTGCGCGTCAGGCCCATGCCGACGACCCCGACGATACCCATCGCAAAAGCCAGTGGCACGCGCAGGAAGGCCAGCAGGAAGATGGCGCCGAAACCCAGCAGCGCTTCGGTCATGGCTGGTCGCCCCGGGGAGCGGGCGTATCGGGACGACCCAGTGCGAACCGCAGCAGATGCACCAGGCCAGTCAGGCCGCACAGCACCGACATGCCGTAGATGAAGGGCGCCTTGAGCAGCTTGAGCTGGGCCGTGGTTTCGCCGGTTGCGGCGAATTCGCCGGCGGTGCGCCACATCAGCCACGCCAGCGCCAGCAGCAGGGCGCCGCAGACCAGATTGACCAGGATGGCCTGCAGCTTGCGCAGCGTCGGCGACAAGACATGGTCGAGGGAATCGAACACCACGTGCTCACGCCGGATCGACACCAGCGGCAAACCGGCAAAGATCACGACGACCATCAGCAACTCGGTCACTTCCAGCGAACCGGGAATTGACGCTGACGCGAACTTGCGGCCACCGACATCGAAAAACGTCAGCAGCATGATGCAGAACAGCGCCGCCGCGGCCATGGCACCACAAGCCCATTCAAAGATTCTGTTCACGGGTCAGGAACACGGTTGGTCAAAAAAAATGCGGCCCTCATTGTGCATGAGGCCGCATCGGAGCCGGGCCAGTCGTCTGCCAGCCGGCCTGGGTTCATTTTTCCTGCTTGGCGATCTCTGCTCGGAATTCAGTCAGCACCTTGGCGGCATCCTTCAGGCCGGCCGCCTGTGCATCGGTGACCCATTTTGTCTCCAGGCCGGATGTCCTGGTCTTGACGTCGGCGACGAACTTGGCATCGGACTTGGTGATCTGGACACCATTGGCCTGCATCAGCGCGGTGGCGCGCAGGTCGACCTTGTCCCAGGCGCGGCCGAACATGCGGGCATAGGTTTCACCCGAGATTGCGTCGATCGCCTTTTTCTCCTCGGCGCTGAGTTTGTCGTACCTTGCCTGGTTCATGATGGCCACGAAGCTGGTGTTGTACAGGCCGCCGGGGAAGGTGGTCGCATGGCGGATGATCTTGTCGATCTTGAAAGACTCGGTCGACTCGGCTGGGAACAAGGTGCCATCCATCACGCCACCGGACAGCAGCTCATAAGACTCGGGTGCGGGCTTGAGCGTGACGTTCATGCCCAGTGTCTTGGAGATCTCGTTGACCATGCCACCGCCGACGCGGAACTTCAGGCCGCCGAGGTCTTCCACCTTGGCAATCGGGCGCTTGGTGTTGAATACGATACCGGGGCCGTGTGTGAACAGGGCGAGCACCTTCACGCCCTGGTGCTCCTGATTGAACTGGGGATGCCGGGCTGCGATCTTGTTGAAAGCGACCGAGATCGACTCGGCACTGTTGCCCAGGAATGGGAACTCCGCCATCTGTGCCAGCACGAAACGGCCTGGGGTGTAGCCATGCACGGTGTAGGACACGTCGGCCAACCCGTTCTTGACCGCGTCGAAGGTGCCCGTAGGTGCGGACACGCCCCGCGGCAGGATGTTGCACTTCATCTTGCCAGTCGTGTTTTTCTCGAGTAGATCGCACCAGTCTTTCTGGGTGGCGCTCAGCGCGTGGCTCGGCGGCAACCAGGACGATACGGTCAACACGGTTTGTGCGCCGGCGAAGTGGGCAAAGGCGGTGGTCGCGATGGCGAATGCTGTGAGGGCGAGACGTTTCATGGTTCGAGAACTCCGGATAGATATAAAGGACGAACTTCGACTATAGGCCGGATGACTGCGCTTGTATGTCCATAAAAACCCGCAGCGGATATAACCCTTGGCGGCCATCGCGTATCGCACGGGTTCCGGCAGCCGCAACGATGAACATGCCTATAATTTTAAAAGCACGATCGTTCTATTTTCCGTGGGGATCGGATTGTCGTTCCGACGGTCTAGGCTGCCGCATGAATGCAGTCCGGCGGCGATCACCACACATAGAATGGGGTGTTTCATTCGGGGGAAACCGTCCGAAGCAGGGCACCCGGCAATCGATCGATCAATCAAGCAAGCAATGGAGTCGCAACAATGAAGGTAATGGTGCCTGTCAAGCGTGTCGTGGACTACAACGTCAAGGTACGCGTCAAATCCGATGGCAGTGGTGTGGACATCGCCAATGTGAAGATGAGCATGAATCCGTTCGACGAAATCGCGATCGAAGAGGCAGTTCGGCTACGCGAGAAGGGTGTTGCGACCGAGGTCATCGCAGTGTCCTGTGGTGTGCTTCAGTGCCAGGAAACCCTGCGTACCGCGATGGCGATCGGCGCAGACCGTGCCATCCTGGTCGAGACGGCCGAGGAATTGCAGCCGCTGGCGGTGGCCAAGCTGCTCAAGGCGCTGGTAGACAAGGAGCAGCCGGGGCTGGTCATTCTTGGCAAGCAGGCGATCGACGACGACTGCAACCAGACTGGACAGATGTTGGCTGCGCTATGCGACCTGCCGCAGGCGACATTCGCCAGCAAGATCGAAGTCGTGGACGGCAAGGCCAACGTCACGCGTGAGGTCGATGGCGGCATGGAGATTGTGTCGATCACCCTGCCGGCCATCGTGACCACCGACCTGCGCCTCAATGAGCCGCGCTACGTGACGTTGCCCAACATCATGAAGGCGAAGAAGAAGCAGCTCGACAACTTCAAACCAGCCGATCTGGGTGTGGACATCAAGTCCCATATCAAAACCCTCAAAGTCACAGAGCCGCCCCAGCGTGCCGCGGGCATCAAAGTGCCCGACGTCGCCACCTTGGTCGACAAACTGAAGAATGAAGCAAAAGTAATCTGAATACCTTGTGGGTCAGACCAAGAATTGCGCAGCAATTTTGCTCTGACCCCAACTGGAAACGGGAAGTTGGCTGTTTGCCTTGTGGGTCAGACCAAGAATTGCGCAGCAATTTTGCTCTGACCCCAACTGGAAACGGGAAGTTGGCTGTTTGCCTTGTGGGTCAGACCAAGAATTGCGCAGCAATTTTGCTCTGACAGAACCTGACAATGGAGATTGGATCTATGACCGCACTCGTCATCGCCGAACACGACAACAACAGCGTCAAGCCCTCGACGCTCAATACCGTCACTGCCGCGTTGCAATGTGACAAAGACGTGCATGTGCTGGTGGCCGGCTGCAATGCCGGCGCAGCAGCAGCCCAGGCCGCCAGGATTGCTGGCGTGAGCAAGGTGCTGCACGCCGACGATGCCGGCATGGCCCACGGCCTGGCGGAAAACGTCGCGGCGCAGGTGCTGGCGATCGCCAAGGACTACGGGCACATCCTGTTCCCGGCCACGGCCTCCGGCAAGAATATCGCACCGCGCGTCGCAGCCAGGCTCGATGTCGGCCAGGTCTCCGATATCACCAAGGTCGAATCGCCTGATACCTTCGAACGCCCGATCTATGCCGGCAACGCAATGGCGACCGTGCAGAGCCTCGATGCGATCAAGGTCGTGACCGTGCGGACCACCGGTTTCGACGCGGCCGCGGCCGAAGGTGGTTCTGCCGCGGTGGAAACCCTGACTGCGGTCGCCGCGAGCGCGCACACGACTTTTATCGGCAGCGAGATAGCCAAGAACGACCGGCCGGAGCTGACCGCTGCCAAGATCGTCGTCAGCGGCGGTCGGGCACTGGGCAGCGCCGAGAAGTTCGCCGAAGTCATGACGCCCCTGGCCGACAAGCTCGGCGCGGCGATGGGCGCCTCGCGTGCGGCAGTCGATGCCGGTTACGCGCCCAACGACTGGCAGGTCGGCCAGACCGGCAAGATCGTCGCGCCGCAACTGTATGTCGCCTGTGGCATCAGTGGAGCGATCCAGCATCTGGCCGGCATGAAGGATTCCAAGGTCATCGTGGCCATCAACAAGGACGCGGAGGCTCCGATCTTCAGCGTCGCCGACTATGGCCTTGAAGCGGACCTGTTCGTGGCCGTGCCGGAGATGGTTGCGGCCTTGTAGGCCCGGCTCATTGGCTCGCGCCGCCGAGGCGCATTGCGTGCATCGGCCGCACCTGCCCGACCACTGGTTCGGCAGGTGCGTTTTTTTTGATTTCTGGAGGATGTCATGCGTTACGTAGCTCCCGTCAAGGACATGTTGTTCAACATCGAGCATCTGGCCGGCCTGGCCCAGGTGGCTGCCCTGCCGGGCTTCGAGGACGCCGGGATCGATACAGCGCAGGCGGTGCTCGAGGAGTCGGCCCGCTTCAATCAGGAGGTGCTGGCGCCGCTGAACTGGGAGGGTGACCAGAAGCCTTCGTCCTGGAACGACGGTGTCGTTACGACGACGGCCGGATTCAAGGAAGCGTTCGCACAATTCGCGCAGGGCGGCTGGCAGGGTCTGCAGCATCCGACCGACTATGGGGGCCAGGGGCTGCCCAAGACCATCGGCGCGGCCTGCATCGAGATGGTCAACAGCGCCAACATGAGTTTCGCGTTGTGCCCGCTGCTGACCGATGGCGCGATCGAGGCCTTGCTGACGGCCGGATCGGACGAACTCAAGGCGATCTATCTGGAGAAACTGGTCAGCGGGCAGTGGACTGGCACGATGAACCTGACCGAACCGCAGGCAGGATCCGACCTGGCGATGGTACGCAGCCGCGCCGAACCGCAACCCGATGGCAGCTACAAGGTGTTCGGCACCAAGATCTACATCACCTATGGCGAACACGACATGGCCGAGAACATCGTGCATCTGGTGCTGGCGCGGGTCAGTGGCGCGCCCGAAGGCGTCAAGGGCATCAGCCTGTTCGTCGTACCCAAGTTCCTGGTCGGCAAGGATGGCTCGCTGGGCGAGCGCAACGACGTGCACTGCGTGAGCATCGAGCACAAGCTGGGCATCAAGGCCTCGCCTACTGCCGTGTTGCAGTACGGCGACCACGGCGGCGCCATCGGTTACCTGGTGGGGCAGGAGAACCGCGGCCTCGAGACCATGTTCATCATGATGAACGCCGCCCGGTACGCGGTGGGTGTGCAGGGTATCGCGATCGCCGAGCGGGCCTACCAGAAGGCAGTGGCGTTCGCCCGCGAACGGGTGCAGTCGCGGCCGGTGGACGGCTCGATCAACGCCAGCGCACCGATCATCCACCACCCCGATGTCAAGCGCATGTTGATGACGATGCGGGCCTATACCGAGGGATGCCGTGCGATGGCCTCGGTGGCCGCGGCCGCATACGACGCGGCGCACCACCACCCGGATGCCGACAGCCGCAAGCAGAACCAGGCTTTCTACGAGTATCTGGTGCCACTGGTCAAGGGCTACAGCACCGAGATGAGCCTGGAGGTCACCAGCCTGGGCGTGCAGGTACACGGGGGCATGGGTTTCATCGAGGAGACTGGAGCGGCGCAATATTACCGCGACGCGCGCATCCTGCCGATCTACGAGGGCACGACCGCGATCCAGGCCAACGACCTGGTCGGGCGCAAGACGACGCGTGATGGCGGGCAGACTGCGCTGGCGATTGCCGATCGTATTGGCGACACCGAGCAGCAACTGCTGGCAAGCGGTTCGGCAGATGCCAAGGCGGTCGCGGCGCGCCTGTCGGCAGCCCGCACCGCGTTCACGGATGTGGTGCGATTCATCGCTGAGCAGGCCAGGGGCGCGCCGAATGCGGCCTATGCCGGCAGTGTGCCTTACCTGATGCTGGCCGGCAATCTCATGGCCGGGTGGCAACTGGCGCGGGCCTTGCTGGTGGCGCAGGAGCAGATCGCGGCTGGCATGGATGATTCCTTTTTCCACTCCAAGATCACGACCGCGCGCTTTTATGCCGACCATCTGCTGACCAAGATCCCCGGGCTGCGCGACAGCATCGTCGAGGGCGCCGAGAGCGTGAATGCGCTGGCACCGGAAGCGTTCTGATACAGGGTTTCTTCACGCCGTCCGTGCGCCACCGATACGCCGTAATAACCAAAGGACTGCATGTCGAACTTGCCCCCACCGTTGAACGCGCTGCCGCTGCCGATCATCGGCGCGCCGCTTTTCATCATCAGCAATCCCCAGCTGGTCATTGCGCAATGCATCGCCGGTGTCGTCGGCGCCATGCCGGCGCTCAATGCGCGACCGGCGGCGCAACTCGAGGATTGGCTGGCCGAGATCACCGAGACGCTGGCAGCCCATGACCGCGCCCATCCGGAGCAGCCCGCGGCACCCTTCGCGATCAACCAGATCGTGCACAAGAGCAATGACCGGCTGGAACATGACATGGCGCTGTGCGTCAAGTACAAGGTGCCGATCATCATCACCAGTCTCGGTGCGCGCGAGGACATCAATGCCGCGGCTCACAGTTACGGTGGTGTCGTGCTGCACGACATCATCAACAACCGGTTCGCGCACAAGGCGATCGAGAAAGGTGCCGATGGCCTGATCGCGGTGGCCGCGGGCGCGGGCGGACATGCCGGCGTCAAGAGCCCGTTTGCCCTGGTGCAGGAGATCCGCCAGTGGTTTGACGGGCCGCTGGCCTTGTCCGGCTCGATCGCCACCGGCGGGGCGGTTCTGGCTGCGCAGGCGATGGGCGCCGACTTCGCCTACATCGGATCGGCCTTCATCGCGACCGATGAGGCGCGAGCGTTCGATGGCTACAAGCAGGCGATCGTGGACAGCGACTCGGACGACATTGTCTACAGCAACCTGTTCACGGGCGTGCATGGCAACTATCTGGCACCGAGTATCCGCGCCGCTGGCCTGGACCCGGCCCAGCTGCCGGTCAGCGATCCGAGCAAGATGAACTTTGGTGGCGACGCCAAGAAGGCCTGGAAGGACATCTGGGGTTGTGGCCAGGGCATCGGTGCCATTCACCAGGTACAGGCTGCCGGTGCCTACATCGCGCAACTGCGATTGGAGTACCAGCAGGCCCGCGAGCGTCTGCGGGTGTCGGCCAGCGCCTGACCGGCGGGCCCCGGCGGCCGTCCCAGCCCGGCGACCTTGCCAGGGTCGGACAGTGCAGGGCTGGTGCTCTGGTGCCGCTCGGACTGCGCGTTGGCTGACAGTGCGCAGACGATGCGCCTGCGAATGACGCGCTGCGCCGCACTGGCGCTGTCAACCCCCGCGGTCTGTCAGCCAGCCTGCTGGCCATCGCAGCCCTGTTGTTGATCATCGTGTTGTCGCCTGCGGTGCGCAAGAAGCGCGAGGAAGCGTTCGTGGTGGATTAGCGGGCACCCGCCGAGGCCCGGGCCGGCCGGTCGGCGCCACGCAAAAGGCCGACGGGTGTCGGCCTTTTATTGGGGGCTGTCAGCGCCAGCGTGCCGCGGCAAGAGCCACTGCATGACCATGCGCAAACGCCTCAGGAGGTGAAGAAGTTCTTCAACCGGTCAGTCCAGCTGTCGCTGCTGGGAGAATGTTTGCCGGCACCCTTCTGGAACGACTCCTCCAGCTCTCGCAGCAGCTTGCGCTGGGCCTCGTTGAGCTTGACCGGTATCTCGACCAGGATGTGGCAATACAGGTCGCCCGGGTAACTGGCCCGCACACCCTTGATGCCTTTGCCGCGCAGCCGGAACTGCTTGCCGGTCTGCGTGCCCTCGGGTATGTCGATCGCAGCTTTACCGGCCAGCGTGGGCACCTCGATCTCGCCTCCGAGCGAGGCGGTGATGATGCTCATCGGTACCGTGCAATGCAGGTCGTCGCCGTCGCGCTCGAAGATGTCGTGTTTCTTGAGCCGGATCTCGATATACAGGTCGCCGGGTGGTCCGCCGTTGGTGCCCGGCTCGCCATTGCCGGTGCTGCGGATCCGCATGCCGCCATCGATACCAGCCGGAATCTTGACTTCAAGCGTTTTTTGTTTCTTGACCCTGCCTTGTCCACTGCAGGCGGTGCAAGGCTCTGGAATCACCTTGCCGGCGCCGCGGCAGGCCGGGCAGGTCTGCTGCACGCTGAAGAAGCCCTGGCGCATCTGTACCGCGCCAGCGCCGCCACAGGTTACGCAGGGCTTGACCTGGGTGCCCGGCTTGGCGCCCGATCCATGGCAGGTCTCGCAGGATTCCCAGCTGGGAATGCGGATCTGTGCATCCTTGCCGCGTGCCGCTTCCTCAAGCGAAATCTCCATCGCATAACTGAGGTCGCCACCGCGGAACACCTGGCGGCCGCCAGCACCTCGCCCGCGTTGTTGCCCGAACATGTCGCCAAAAATGTCGCCGAATGCCTCGGCGAAACCGCCGACACCCTCCTGGCCCGGGCCGCCACGCATGTTCGGATCCACGCCGGCATGACCGTATTGGTCGTAGGCCGAGCGCTTCTGCGGGTCGGACAGCATCTCGTAGGCCTCCTTGCACTCCTTGAACTTCTCCTCGGCGGCCTTGGAGGATTCGCCCTGGTTGCGGTCAGGGTGGTGCTTCATCGCATGTTTGCGATAAGCCTTCTTGATCTCGTCGTCCGCGGCGTTCTTGGGAACCCCCAGTGTTTCGTAATAGTCTCTCTTGGCCATCGTTGTCATTCTCGGTCAGCGCATCGTTGTTGCCCGGCAAGGGCCGCAACGCAGTCGGTCATTCAATGCAGAGCGCCGCGTCGAAGGTTCTGATGAACCATTCGAACGCGGCGTGCGCGGTGGTGCCACCAGGATCAGGTCCCACCAACCCTTCTTGACTTCCTTGACCTCGGCGTCCACCACATCGTCATCGGCCGCGCGTGATCCGCCGCCAGTATTCTGGCCCGAGGCACCAGTGTCACCCCCCATGCCGCCCGCGGGCTGCTCTGTGCCCTGCTTGGCCTGCATGTCGGCATACATCTGCTCGCCCAGCTTCTGGCTGGCTGTCATCAGTGCCGTGTTCTTGGCGTCGATCTCGGCCTTGTCCTCGCCCTTGAGCGCCTCCTCCAGAGCCTTGATCGCGGCCTCGATCTTTTCTTTTTCGGCCGCGTCGATCTTGTCGCCGAACTCAGTCAGGCTCTTGCGCACGCTGTGCACGCTGGCTTCACCCTGGTTGCGGGCTTGCACCAGTTCGAGCTTGCGCTTGTCGTCGGCGGCATTGAGCTCCGCATCCTTGACCATCTGCTGGATCTCGGCCTCGGTCAAACCGGAGTTGGCTTTGATCGTGATCTTGTTTTCCTTGCCGGTGCCCTTGTCCTTGGCGCCCACGTGCAGGATGCCGTTGGCGTCAATGTCGAACGACACCTCGATCTGCGGCGTGCCGCGCGCCGACGGCGGAATACCCTCGAGGTTGAATTCGCCCAGCATCTTGTTGCCGGCCGCAATCTCGCGCTCACCTTGAAAGACCTTGATCGTCACCGCCGGCTGGTTGTCGTCTGCGGTCGAGAAGGTCTGCGCGAACTTGGTCGGGATCGTCGTGTTCTTCGAGATCATCTTGGTCATCACGCCACCCAGCGTCTCGATGCCCAGCGACAGCGGTGTCACGTCGAGCAGCAGCACGTCCTTGCGGTCGCCCACCAGCACCTGGCCCTGGATCGCGGCGCCCACGGCCACTGCTTCGTCGGGGTTGACGTCCTTGCGTGGATCGCGGCCGAAGAACTCCTTGACCTTGTCCTGCACCTTGGGCATGCGGGACATGCCGCCCACCAGGATCACGTCATGAATGTCGGCCACGCTGACACCGGCGTCCTTGATCGCGGTGCGGCAGGGCGCGATGGTGCGCTCGATCAACTCATCGACCAGTGACTCCAGCTTGGCGCGGGTCAGCTTGATGTTCAGGTGTTTCGGCCCCGAGGCGTCGGCGGTAACGTACGGCAGGTTGATGTCGGTCTGCGCGCTGTTGGACAGCTCGATCTTGGCCTTCTCGGCCGCTTCCTTGAGCCGCTGCAGTGCCAGCACATCCTTGCCCAGGTCGACGCCCTGTTCCTTCTTGAACTCGGTGATGATGTAGTCGATGATGCGCTGGTCGAAGTCTTCGCCGCCGAGGAAGGTGTCGCCGTTGGTCGACAACACCTCGAACTGCTTTTCGCCGTCGACGTCGGCGATTTCGATGATCGAGATGTCGAAGGTGCCGCCGCCGAGGTCGTATACCGCGATCTTGCGGTCACCGCGGTCGGTCTTGTCCAGACCGAAGGCCAGCGCCGCCGCGGTCGGCTCGTTGATGATGCGTTTGACGTCCAGTCCGGCAATACGTCCAGCGTCCTTGGTGGCCTGGCGCTGGGCGTCATTGAAATAGGCGGGTACGGTGATCACGGCGTCGGTGACCGGCTCGCCCAGATAGTCCTCGGCGGTCTTCTTCATCTTGCGCAGGATGTCGGCGCTGACTTGCTGGGCCGCCATGGCCTTGCCGCGCACCTTGACCCAGGCGTCGCCGTTGTCGGCCGCCACGATCTCGTAAGGCATGAGCCCGATATCCTTCTGCACTTCCTTCTCGACGAACTTGCGCCCGATCAGGCGCTTGACCGCATACAGCGTGTTGCGCGGATTCGTCACCGCCTGGCGCTTGGCCGAAGCACCGACCAGTACCTCGCCATCTTCCTGGTAGGCCACGATCGACGGCGTCGTGCGGGCGCCCTCGGAATTCTCGATCACCTTGGGCGTATTGCCCTCCATGATGGCTACGCAGCTGTTGGTGGTGCCCAGGTCAATGCCAATGATTCTTCCCATGTTCTTCTCCAAAATTGCGCGGACCGTGCACTTGCGCAGCGCCGTGCTTGATTGACAAATCTTTCCTGTTCCGAAGGTGCGGATAAGCCCGTTCTTTTCAAGGTCTCACGTGGGGCCAGCGACGACCACCAGGGCCGGGCGCAAGACACGGTCCGCAATCAGGTAGCCTTTTTGCAGCACGCTCACGATGGTGTTGGCATCCTGGTCGCTGGGCGCAACCGATATGGCCTGGTGCTGGTGCGGGTCGAACTTCTCGCCGGCGCTGGGGTCGATCGGCAGCACCTTGTTGCGCTCGAGTGCCGACATCAGCTGGCGCAAGGTGGCCTGGGCGCCTTCGCGGATCTGCTCCAGCGTCGCATCCTTGATCACCAGGCCGGCTTCCAGGCTGTCGATGACCGGCAGCATGTTCTCGGCGAAGCTCTCGACGGCGAACTTGCGCGTCTTGGCGACTTCTTCCTCGGCCCGCCGACGCGCGTTTTCGGCCTCGGCCTTGGCCCGCAGGTATTGGTCGGCCAATTCAGCGCTTTTGGCCTGCAAGGCGGCCAGATCGGCCTGTGCCTTTGCCAGTAGATCCGATTCCTGGGCCGCTTGCGCGGCGACCATTTCTTCGGTGCTCTGGTAATGCTGGGCCTGCTGGGGGGTATCGGGTCGTTTGTTGTCAGACATGCGTTGAGGTCACGAAATCGCAAGCAATGCGGTCTTGGGGCTGGGACAAAACCCAGTTGGTGATGGTTCGGCGGGATTCAAGACCTTGCCGATGACAGGGATGAACCTCGCGCAATTGCCGGGCGTATCGGCGTGGCCGTGTGCGGCCATGCCGACACGCTGTCGTCGGCCTGCATGAAAAATCAGCCCGATACACCCAGCAGTTCGACGTCGAATTTCAGCGTGGCGTTGGGCGGGATCACGCCACCGGCGCCCCGGGCGCCATATCCGAGCGCTGGCGGGATGATCAGCGTGCGTGCACCGCCAACCTTCATGCCAGCCACTCCCTCGTCCCAGCCGCGGATCACCATGCCGGCTCCCAACGAGAATGCGAACGGATCGCCGCGGTCCTTGCTGGAGTCGAACTTGGCGCCCTGGGTGTCGTCGACATACAGCCAGCCGGTGTAATGAACCTTGACCTGCTGGCCGGACTCGGCCTGCGGGCCGTCGCCGGTGATGGTGTCCAGGTACTGTAGTCCGGATGCGGTGGTGATCATGGGGTCTCCAATCGGATGTGTGAAAGGGCATACGGCACACCGACGCGCCGCGCTGGCAGGCGGGCAGACGGTGTGGTGCACGATGGCTTCACGCGCAAGGCGCTGGCCGCGGCAAGCCTGAAATTATGCCAGCAGTCCGCGCCTGGCGAGGTCGCGCATCAGCGCCGAAACACCATACGTCCAGGGCACCACCTTGTCCGAATGGTTGACCCGGTTCACCAGGGTGCCCAGCGCCGGCGTGGACACGGCTACTTGGTCGCCGAGTTCGTGCGTGAATCCCTGGCCCGGGCCATGGCGATCCTGGGTCGGCGCAAACATGGTGCCGAGGTAGAGCATGAAGCCGTCCGGATACTGGTGGGTCCGGCAGTCCGGCGCCCCCATGGCCTGATCGACCAACTCCAGCGGGTCTCGACTGATCATGGCCAGGCTGCTGGCGCCATGCATGGCGAACCCGTTGGTGCCGTTGACCTGCAATGTCAATTCGCAGCGACGCACATCGTCGATACCAAAATGCGCATCGAACAGGCGGATGAAGGGCCCGATTGCGGCCGACGCATTGTTGTCCTTGGCCTTGCCCAGCAACAGGGCGCTTCGGCCTTCGAAGTCGCGCAGGTTGACGTCATTGCCCAGCGTGCAGCCAACGGTCTCGCCACGGCTGTTGACGGCCAGCACGATCTCGGGCTCGGGATTGTTCCAGACGCTCTTGGGGTGCAGCCCGATCTCGGCGCCGATGCCCACCGCGCTCATCGGCTGGGCTTTGGTGAAGATCTCTGCGTCTTCACCGATACCGACCTCCAGGTACTGCGACCACATCCCTTGTCCGATCAAGACCTCGCGCAACTGTGCCGCCTGTGCAGATCCAGGCCGGACGCTGCGCAGGTTGTCGCCGATCACCGCGACCACCGAGCGGCGTACCGATTCGGCGCGACTGGCGTCGCCACGGGCCTGTTCCTCGATTACCCGCTCGAGCATCGAGGACACGAAGGTGACTCCGGCCGCCTTGATCGCTTGCAGGTCGCAGGGCGCCAGGAACCAGGGCTGGGCAGCGTCGCGGCGGTCCGCGTGCGAATGGGCCAGGATGTCCGATGTCGAGCCGATCCGGCGTCCGTCTGCCGCCTTTACCGCGTCCGCACAGCCCTGCAATTCGAGCAGCGCCGAGCAGGTCGGGGCCAGGTGGGAGATGTCGGTCACGGTCTCGGCCGTGATCCGCACCAGGCTGGGGCCGAGGCCGTCGGTCCAGACCCGCCCGATCAGCACTGCGCGCGCAGGGTCATGTGGCAGGATGGATTCGCGGCGGGACAGGATCTGTTTCATGGTCGGGTGGTTTCTTCCTGGATTGGCTGGCGGCCCAACGACTGGCGAACGCCGGTAGGTCGGACAGGCGCCTGAGAAGATCGGCGCCGCACGGCGTGACTATATAGCCATCCTTGCGGTGCGACATCAGGCCGGCATGGCGCAGTTCCTTGATGCGGGTATTGAGGGTGTTGGGCGTGATGCCGCCAACGCTGTCTTGCAGCAGGCGAAAGGTCTGGGGATGACCGTCCCTGAGCGCCCACAACACCCGGATGGCATAACGCGATTCCAGCAGGCTCAGCAACTCGCTGATCGCTGCCGCTTGTCTTGCAACCATCGGGGCGTCTCCTCGACTCGGTCTCGCTTGTTGTTTGGATGTCGAGTGTAGGTCGCGCGGGCCGCCGCAACAATAGTCCGGTGCATGCTGCAACCAATCGCATGCGGCATGCCGTCCACACGGATATGCTCGTGCGTCTTGCCGGTCTCCCTGCAGGGGACAGGCGCGGGGGCGGTGTGCCTTCTGGGTCGGTCCGGCCGGGGACGGCAGAGGGTATTCCCTGATCGGGATGGCGGCAACGGGGCTGAACGTTTTGCCGGTGGCAGAGTCATTCCAGGCACTTCAACCCCATGCCCAGGAGCATCCATGCCACGCAAGACAGCCGCCGATTTCGACCAGGAACTGCTGATACTGTTCGATGCCTATGTACACGGCGGCATCGACCGCCGCGGATTCCTGGAGCGGGCGCAGAAATTCGCCGTCGGTGGTGTGACTGCCGCCATGTTGCTGGCCTCGCTGAGCCCTGACTTCGCTGCCGCCCAGATCGTGCCCAAGGACGACCAGCGGCTCAAGAACCAGATGCTGGAATACGCCTCGCCGTCCGGCTCCGGGACCATGAAGGGATATCTGGCGGTGCCCGCCAATGCCAGCGCAAAGTTGCCGGGCATCCTTGTGGTGCACGAGAACCGTGGTCTGAATCCACATATCGAAGATATCGCACGGCGCCTGGCGCTGGACAATTTCGTCGCCTTCGCCCCCGACGCACTGACGCCGCTGGGCGGCTATCCGGGTGACGAAGACAAGGCGCGCGAATTGTTCGGCAAGCTCGACCAGGCCAAGACCCGTGAGGATTTCGTGACGGCGGCCCAGGTGCTGCAATCGCGGCCCGAATGCAACGGCACCTTCGGCGCGGTCGGTTTTTGCTATGGCGGGGGCATGGTGCATATCCTGTCGACGCGGTTGCCGAACCTGGCCGCCGGCGTGCCGTTTTACGGCAACCATCCGCCGGCCAGCGAGGCCGTGAAGGTCAAGGCACCGTTGCAGATCCATTTTGCAGGTATCGACGAACGCATCAACGCGGCCTGGCCACCGTACGAGGCGGCGCTCAAGGCCGCGGGCGCCCGCTATACGGCCCATACCTATGCCGGCACCCAGCACGGTTTCAACAACGACACGACGCCGCGTTTCGACGCCGCGGCGGCCAAACTGGCCTGGGAGCGGACCCTGGGCTTCTTCAATCAGCACTTGCGTGGCTGAGCCGGCGCATGCCCTTGGCCCGGGTGATACCGCCATAGGCATCACCCAGCGCAGTCGGCTGGCAGATCGTGCCTGGCAGATCGTGGTTCGGGATACTCCTGCTTGATACACTGCACCAGAGGATTGCCGGCAACGTCCGGCCCCGGCATGTACCAACCCCACGGCAGCGGTCCGTTGCGGCCCCGACGCGATCAGGAGACAACGATGCGATTTTTGACACGGTGTGCCGCGCTCGCGGCCATGGCGCTGCTGGCGCTGACCAGCCAGGCTCAGAATTTTCCGAGCAAGACGGTGCGTATCGTGGTGCCGTTCGGCGCGGGCGGCGTGGCGGACCTGACGGCGCGCACGGTGGCGGAAAAACTGAGCCAGTCGCTAGGCCAGGCCGTGGTCATCGACAACAAGCCGGGCGCTGGCGGTATCGCCGCCGGCGATCTCGTGGCCAAGGCCGACGCCGACGGCCACACCTTGCTGCTGATCTCCAACGGGACGGCGGTCAGCGCCGGCCTGTTCAAGTCCCTGCCGTTCGATACCCAGCGCGACTTCACGCCGATCTCGACACTGGCGACCTTTGACATCGCGGTCGTCACCGCCTTCGATTCGAAGTTCAAGACCCTTGGCGAACTGGTTGCCTTTGCGAAGGCAAATCCGGGCAAGCTCAACCTGGGCACGATCAATATCGGCAGCACCCAGAACCTGACCGGCGAACTGCTCAAGTCGGCGGCGGGCATCGACGTGCAGATCGTGCCGTTCAACGGCACCCCGGCAGTCATCACCGCGCTGCGTGGCAACCAGATCGATGCCGCGGTCGAGATCCTCGGCCCGGTCATTGCGCATATCAACAGCAAGGCCGTGCGCGCCCTGGCCGTCACTGGCAGCCAGCGTTCGGCGGTCCTGCCCGATGTGCCGACCGCGGTCGAAAGTGGCGTGCCCGGTCTGGTGGCCTCATCCTGGAACGCTTTGGCAGCACCGGCCAAGACGCCGGCGGCCGTCATCGCGCGATTGAACAAGGACATCGCCGCCGCCGTCGAGGCGCCGGACGTCAAGAGCAAGCTGCGTGCGCTGAACATGGACGCGCATGCCAGCACACCGGAGCAGGCCGCCGAGTTGCTGGCCAGTGAGACCAGGCGCTGGGGCGATGTGATCGTGCGAGCGAAGATTCCGACCCAGTAAGTCGACTGGCAAGCGCCATGCGATTGCAACATATCGGATTGATCGGCTACGGCGAGGTCGGCAAGACCTTCGCAGCCGGGTTGCGCGCCCAGGTGAATGCGATCAGTGCCTGGGACTTGACGTTCGTCGCTGCGGATACCGGGGTAGTCGCCGCGCAGCGGGCCCATGCGGCGCACTGCGGCGTGCGCGCGTGCGAGGCCATGGCGCAACTGTGTGCCGAGGCCGACCTGCTGATCTCCGCGGTTACCGCCTCCAGCACGCTCGCGGTGGCACGGCAGGCCGCCGCCCACCTGCGTCCGGGTACCGTGTTCCTGGACCTGAACTCGGCCTCGCCGGCGACCAAGCAGCAGGCGGCCGCCTGTGTCGATGCTGCGGGCGGGCGGTATGTGGAAGCGGGTGTCATGACCTCGGTGCCGCCCCATGGCATTGAGGTGCCGATGCTGCTCGGTGGGCCGAGCGCGGCCGAACTCGCGCCGGTGCTGACCGGCTGGGGCATGGACGCCAGCGTGGTATCGGATCAGCTCGGCGTGGCCAGCGCGATCAAGATGTGCCGCAGCGTGATGATCAAGGGCCTGGAGGCACTGGTGATTGAGAGTTACACGACGGCACGCCGCCATGGGGTCGAGGACCAGGTGATTTCCTCGCTGCGGGAAACCTTTCCTGGTATCGATTGGGAACAGGTCGGCAGCTATTTCTTCAGCCGCGTGGTGCAGCACGGCCAGCGCCGGGCCGAAGAGATGCGCGAGTCGGCCAACACCGTGCGTGAGGCTGGTTTCGAGCCATTCATGGCTGCCGCGATCGCCAACAAGCAGCAGTGGGTCGCCGACCGGGCCCGGGACGGGGTATTCGATCGCTTGGTCACGAAGAACAGTCCCTGGCAGGTCTACGCAGACCAGCTGATCAAAGATACCAACCGCTGACATACTGCTGCAGTGGGCAGCGCGGCGGGGGCTCCGGGCTGCCGGGAAAGCGCGATCGCCCGGCTCAGCGCGCCGGTGGAGCGTCGGCGCTGTCGAATTCGATGTCCACCATCAACTCGTTGGCCAGGCTCTCGAGCCCTTCGCGCAGCGTGTCTGCGTCCAGACCCGGCGGGGCGGCCAGCTGAGCGTCGAGATGGAACATCTGCTCGCCCGACATCGCCCCGCTGGCAATATGCGTCTTCATCGTGTCGATGCTCACGCCGTGCGTGGCCAGCCGGGTCGAGATGCTGTGGATGATGCCGGGCCGGTCATGGCCGACCAGTACCAGGTGAATCCGCCGCGGTGGTGTCGCGGCTGCGACATCGTCGGCTTGCGCGACCTGGATGTGCAGGTTGTCGGATTCCAGGCTGCGCAGTGCCGCCAGCAAGGCCTGAATGTTGCCCGGCGGAACCTGCAGGTGCACGATTCCGGCGAACTGTCCGGCGAAATTGGCCATGACACTGTCAGTCCAGTTCGCTCCGAACTCGGCAGCCTTGTCGGAGATGGCGCGCACGACGCCAGGGCGATCGGGGCCGATCAGGGTGACGACGAGTGCGCTCATGGCGGCCTCCTGGGGGTTGTTTCGGGTCGACCGGTGCGTCATCGCACAGACCTGCCAGCGTGATCTTGAGCGCCGCTGCCGGCTTGTGCCGCGCCTGGCCCCTGCGGTGGGTCGGCCGGCCCGGCCGCGGGCAGCACGGCAGCCAGTGTGTCGATGACCAAGGCCTGGGTTGCCTGCTGCGTCAACGTGGCTGGCCGCTGGGCACTCACCGCCAGTGCGATCTGTGCGCGCAGCGCAGGGTCGTGAATGGGCCGCAGCCGGAAGAGGTCGGGATGGGCCGAACTCTCGACCGCGTTGCGCGACAACACCGCGTTGCCGGTGCCATCGGCCACCAGATCCAGGATCGCCGACACCCCGTCGATCTCCAGCGCGATGCGCAGGCTGCAGCCGAGTGCGGCCAGTTCGGACTCGACCCGCATCCGGATCGCGTTCGGGCGGCTGGGAATGACCAGTGGCAATGCGGCAAGGTCCCGCAGCCGGACCGCTCCGCAAGCCGGGTTGTGCGCACGGGCCTGCACCAGGAACAACTCCTCGATCTGCAGCGGCGTGATCTCGATGTCCGGGCTGGGCCGCGCGTTGTACAGCAGCACGACGTCGAGCCGGCCATTGACCAGTGATTCGAGCATCGCCGCCGACAGGCCCTCGCTGATCGAGATGGTCGCCTCCGGCATCTGGCGGCTGAAGGCGCGCGTCAAGGGCACGGTCAACACCCGCGCCAGACTGGTCGGCAACCCGACCGCAACCCGCCCAGCCAGCGCACCGCGCAGTTTTCCCAGCTCCTCGCGCGCCCGCTCAAGCTGGTGCAGGATGCCGCGGCCATGCGCGAGCAACAGCCGCCCAGCCTCGGTGGGCACCGCGCCACGGCCGTCGCGCACCAGCAGTGTCTGGCGCAGTTCGACCTCGAGCAGCCGCACCTGTCGGCTGAGTGCAGGCTGGGCCACACCCAGCGCCGCGGCAGCGCGGGTGAAGCCACCGAGCTCGGCGACCCGGACAAAATACGCGATCTGCTTGAGGTCCATCAGAAGTCCATCGGATGCGTGCGCCGACATTGCAAGGTTCGAATACCATTCTAAGCACCATGCCGTATGGTTATATCTGCTAGTGGCTGGCGGGCATTCATCTTCGCGGGCTACACGACCACAATGCAGGCGCAGGGGGAGTGCTACCGATAGGCGTCTTGTGCGCGGGGCTGCCCGGTGCCCGGTGCCCGGTAACCCGGTAGCCCGACAATCCGACAATCCGCCTGCCCAAGGAGACAAGCTTGTGAGAAAACCCATGGTCATCGATTGCCACGGCCACTACACCACGGCGCCGAAGGCGCTGGAGACCTGGCGCAATCGCCAGATCGCCGGCATTCAGGATCCAGCGTCGATGCCGAAGGTGTCCGAACTCAAGATCAGTGACGACGCGTTGCGCGAGTCCATCGAGACCAATCAGTTGCGGCTGATGAAGGAGCGTGGCTCCGATTTGACGATCTTTTCTCCACGGGCCAGCTTCATGGCCCACCACATCGGCGACTTTCAGGTGTCATCGACCTGGTCTGCAATCTGCAACGAGTTGTGTTTCCGTGTCTCCCAGCTGTTCCCGGACCACTTCATCGGTGCGGCGATGCTGCCGCAGTCGCCCGGCGTCGACCCGGCAACCTGCGTCGCCGAACTCGAGCGATCCGTCACCCAGTACGGCTGTGTGGGTATCAACCTGAACCCGGACCCGAGCGGCGGGCACTGGACGTCGCCGCCGCTGAGTGACAAGCACTGGTTCCCGATCTACGAGAAGATGGTGGAATACGACATCCCGGCCATGATCCATGTCTCCACCAGCTGTAACCCGTGTTTTCACACCACGGGCGCGCATTATCTGAATGCGGACACGACGGCCTTCATGCAGTGCCTGACGTCGGACCTGTTCACGCAGTTCCCGACGCTGCGATTCCTGATCCCGCATGGGGGCGGCGCCGTGCCGTATCACTGGGGTCGTTTCCGCGGCCTGGCGCAGGAGCTCAAGAAGCCGTTGCTGCAGGACCATCTGCTGAACAACATCTTCTTCGACACCTGCGTCTATCACCAGCCGGGCATCGACCTGCTCAATACCGTGATCCCGGTCAAGAACGTGCTGTTTGCGTCCGAGATGATCGGTGCCGTGCGCGGCATCGACCCGCAGACCGGCAACTATTACGATGACACCCGGCGTTACATCGAGGCGTCGAAGATCCTCAGCGACGACGACCGGTTCCAGATCTACGAGGGCAATGCCCGGCGCGTGTTTCCGCGCCTGGACGCCGCGTTGAACCAGAAGGGCCCATGACATGACTCAGCTCGGTATCGTCAAGCGCAACATCGTGCGCGCCGACAAGGCCGCCACCGAAGCCTTGTCGGCGTTCGGCGTCGCCACCATCCATGAGGCCATGGGCCGTGTCGGGCTGATGAAGCCGTACCTGCGACCGATCTATACCGGCGCCCATGTCTGCGGCACTGCGGTGACGGTGCTGCTGCATCCAGGCGACAACTGGATGATGCACGTCGTGGCCGAGCAACTGCAGCCTGGCGACGTGGTGGTGGCGGCGGTGAGCTCGGACAATGCCGACGGCTTCTTCGGCGACCTGCTGGCGACCTCGTTCCGCGCCCGCGGCGCGCTGGGCCTGGTCATCGACGGTGGTGTGCGCGACATCAAGGACCTGAGCAGCATGCGGTTCCCGGTGTTCTCCAAGGCGATTCATGCCAAGGGCACGATCAAGGCGACGCTGGGTTCGGTCAACATACCGGTGGTGTGTGCCGGTGCCCAGGTCAACCCGGGTGACGTGATCGTGGCCGACGACGACGGTGTCGTGGTCGTGCCGGCTGCGCTTGCGCACCAGGTGGCAGAAGCGGCTGCGGCGCGGGAAGCCAATGAGGCCGACAAACGCTCCAAACTGGCTGCCGGCGTGCTGGGACTCGACATGTACAACATGCGTTTGGCGCTGGAGAAGGCCGGCCTGAAATACATCGACTGAACGGGTAGGACCATGCCGACGGAATTCACGAAAACTCCTGGCTGGCTCGATTGGTTCGCCGGTCCGAGCAAGCCATGTTTCACGCTGCCTGCTGGTGCGGTCGATGCACATTGCCATGTGTTCGGCCCCGGCGCTGTGTTTCCCTATGCGCCAGAGCGCAAGTACACGCCGTGCGACGCATCCAGGGAGCAGCTGTTCGCATTGCGCGACCAGCTGGGCTTCGACAGGAACGTGATTGTGCAGGCGACCTGCCACGGCAGCGACAACCGGGCGCTGGTCGACGCGCTCAAGGCCTCCAACGGCATGGCGCGCGGCGTGGCAACCGTCAATCGTCATGTGACCGACGCCGAGCTGCAGGACATGCATGCCGCCGGTGTACGCGGCACCCGGTTCAACTTCGTGCGACGCCTGGCCGACTTCACGCCGCGCGAGGTGCTGCTGGAGATCGCCCACCGCATCGCGCCGCTGGGCTGGCATGTGGTGGTGTATTTCGAGGCGCGGGACCTGCCGCAGCTGTACGACTTCTTCACCGCGCTTCCGACCACGGTGGTGGTCGACCACATGGGCCGCCCGGACGTGTCCAGGCCGGTCGATGGACCAGAGTTCGCCCTGTTCATGCAGTTGATGCGCGAGCATGGCAACGTCTGGAGCAAGGTCAGCTGCCCGGAACGTCTGTCGATCATCGGTCCGAACGCCTTGGATGGCGAGCAACACGCATACCAGGATGTCGTGCCATTCGCCCGCCTGCTGGTCGAGACCTTTGCGGACCGGGTGTTGTGGGGCACCGATTGGCCACACCCCAACCTGAAGGACCATATGCCGGACGACGGCCTGCTGGTCGACTTCATCCCGCAGATCGCGCGTACCGCGCGGTTGCAGCAGCAACTCCTGGTTGACAACCCGATGCGCCTGTACTGGGCGTGACTCGAGAGGTACCCCCGATGGCATTGGACAAACCGTACAAGGACGTACCCGGAACCACGATCTTCGACGCGGAGCAGTCGCGCCTGGGTTATCACCTGAACCAGTTCTGCATGTCGCTGATGAAGCCGCAGAACCGGGCTCGCTTCAAGGCCGACGAGCGCACCTACCTGGACCAGTGGCCGATGACCGAGGAGCAGAAGCAGGCGGTGCTGGCGCGCGACTTGAACCGCTGTATCGCGGCTGGCGGCAACATCTATTTCCTGGCCAAGATCGGTGCCACCGACGGCAGGAGTTTTCAGCAGATGGCTGGCAGCATGACCGGCATGACCGAGGACGAGTACCGCGCGATGATGGTCGGCGGCGGACGTTCGGTGCAGGGCAATCGGGTGGTCGGGGAAGACGGGGACGCGCAGGCCCACCGTCAGCCGCAGGGGCACGCAGGACAGAAAGGAGCCGCTTGATGGCCCGCATTACCGCCAGTGTCTTCACCTCGCATGTGCCGGCGATCGGCGCCGCGCTGGACCTCGGCAAGACCACGGAGCCCTACTGGCAACCGGTCTTTCAGGGTTACGATTTTTCCAGGCAATGGATGCACGACAACAAGCCCGACGTGATCTTTCTGGTCTACAACGACCACGCCACCGCATTCAGCCTGGAGATGATTCCGACCTTCGCCATCGGCACGGCTGCCGCGTTTGCGCCGGCCGACGAAGGATGGGGGCCACGTCCGGTCCCCACGGTGATCGGCCATCCGGAACTGGCGTCGCATATCGCGCAATCCGTGATCCAGGACGACTTCGACCTGACCATCGTCAACAAGATGGACGTCGATCACGGCCTGACGGTACCGCTGTCGCTGCTGTGCGGCCAGCCCGAGGCCTGGCCGTGTGCGGTGATTCCGTTCGCGGTCAATGTGGTGCAGTACCCGGCTCCCTCGGGCAAACGCTGCTTCGAACTCGGCAAGGCGATTGCCCGCGCCGTCGCATCCTTCGATGCGCCGCTCAGGGTGCAGATCTGGGGTACCGGCGGCATGAGCCACCAATTGCAGGGGCCGCGCGCCGGGCTGATCAACAAGGAATTCGACAACAACTTCCTGGACCGGCTGATCGCCGACCCGGCAGAGCTGGCCCGGATGCCTCATATCGATTATGTGCGCGAGGCTGGTTCCGAAGGCATTGAATTGGTGATGTGGCTGATCGCGCGTGGTGCCATGGCCGATGTGGCCGATGTGGCCGGTGTGGCCGGTGTGGCCGGTGTGGCCGATGGAGCCCGGCCACGGGTCGCGCATCGCTTCTACCATGTGCCTGCCTCCAATACCGCTGTGGGTCACCTGATTCTGGAGAGTCGGACGTGATTCTGCAGCGTGGGGGTTTCCGTTGGGTAGGGGCTAACACGGTTTGCGGCGAGCATGGCACGTGTTAGCGTCGCAGGATCGGGCAACATGACACAACACCAGGGTGCGCCAGCGCCCCGGGTCCCTTCATCAACCATCGGGAGACTGACCATGAAATTCACTCTGAGCTCCATGCTGGGCGCGTTTGCGTTCACCATGGTCCTGCAGTCGGCACATGCCGCCGACGTCACGCTGCGTCTGCACCAGTTTCTGCCGGCGCAGTCGGCTATTCCGGCCAAGGGACTGGTGCCCTGGGCCGAGAAGGTCGCGAAGGAAAGTGGCGGGCGCATCAAGATCCAGCACTTTCCGGTCATGCAACTGGGTGGCAAGCCGCCAGAACTGTACGACCAGGCCAAGGACGGTGTCGTCGACATCGTATGGACGGTGCTGGGGTATACCCCGGGGCGCTTCCCCAAGACGGAAGCCTTCGAGCTGCCGTTCATGAGCGGCTCGGCCGAGGTGTCGTCCAAGGCATTCCAGGAATATGTCCAGAAGGTTGCGATGGACGAGTTCAAGGACGTCAAGTTGATCGCGGTGCACACCCATGGCCCCGGCCTGTTCCACAGCAAGGACCCGATCAACAAGCTTGAAGACCTCAAGGGCATGAAGGTGCGTGGCGGGTCTCGCGTCATCAACCTCATGCTCGAGCAACTCGGTGCCACGCCGGTTGGCATGCCGGTACCGGCAGTCGGCGAATCCCTGTCCAAGGGCGTGATTGCTGCGACCACCATTCCCTGGGAAGTCGTACCGTCCGTCAAGGTGCAGCAGATCGTCAAGAACCACACTGGCTTCAGCGGTGACAAGGGGCTGTACACCCAGACCTTTGTGGTGGCGATGAACCGGAACAGCTACAACAAGCTACCGGCCGATCTGAAGAAGGTCATCGACGCCAACACCGGTATCGAGGTCGCTGGCAAGCTGGGCAAGGTCATGGACGAGGCCGACAAACTGGGCCTGTCGCTGACCCAGAAGGCCGGTAACAACATCATCACGCTCGATGCCGTGGAGACCGCGCGTTGGCAACGTGCCGCCAATGGCGTGCGTGCCGTCTGGTTCAAGGAAGTCGGCGACAAGGGCCTGGACGGCCCGAAGCTGGCGGCCGAAGCCGAAGCCTTGATCGTCAAGTACGCGAAAAAATAATCAGTTTGTATTGGTGCGGGGCGTTCGCCATACCGGATGTCCCGTGCCTGGCTGACCATGGGCAAGACCATTTATCGATTGAGCCAATGGCTGGCATGGTTTGGCGCGTTGGTGCTGATCCTGTTGGCCATCATGACGGTGCTCAGTATTGGCGGGCGTGCGATGTCCTTTGCCGGGCTCGGCCCTGTACCGGGTGATTTCGAACTGGTCGAGGCCGGCACCGCGCTGGCGGTGTTCTGCTTTTTGCCGTGGTGTCATCTGAGGAACGGTCACGCTGTGGTCGACCTGTTCTGGAAGTCCTATCCACCGGCCGTGCGCAGGCTGCTGGAAGTGTTGTCCGATACCCTGATGCTGCTGGTGTGGGCGCTGCTGGTCTGGCGCATGGGTATTGCCCTGCTGGGTTACCGTGACAACGGCGAGGTCAGTTTCATCCTGCAGATGCCGGTTTGGTGGGGTTATGCCGCAGCGTTCGCTCCGGCGGTGCTCGGCTGTATCGTCTATGCATGGCGTCTGCTGGAGACGCTCGGTCTTGCGCGTGCCCCGCACGGCTTTGTCGTCTCGGGTAGCAGCCACTGATGGATCCCTTGCTGCTCGCCGGTCTTTCGTTTCCGGTCCTGCTTTTGCTGATCTTCCTGCGGGTGCCGATCGGCCTGGCCATGCTGGTGCTGGGCCTGATCGGTTCCTGGCAGGTGTATGGCAGTGCCGCGCCACTGCTCAACCAGATGAAGACGCTGGCGTACGGTCAGTTCTCCACGCACAGCCTGTCGATCATTCCGCTATTCCTGCTGATGGGGCAGTTTGCGACGCTGGGGGGTATGTCCAAGGCCTTGTTCAAGGCGGCTGAAGCCTTTCTCGGACATCGCCGCGGCGGTGTCGCCATGGCGGCCATTGGTGCCTGCGCCGGGTTCGGCTCGATCTGCGGATCGTCGCTGGCAACCGCCGCGACGATGGGGCAGGTGGCCTTGCCCGAGCTGCGGCGCGCCGGATATTCCGGTGCCTTGTCCACGGGCGCGCTCGCGGCGGGTGGCACGCTGGGCATCCTGATTCCACCCTCGATCGTGCTGGTGATCTATGCCATTTTGGCGGAGCAGAACATTGCCAAGATGTTCGCTGCCGCCTTCATACCCGGCATCCTGGCGGCGCTGGGCTACATGGTCGTCATCAACATCTATGTGCGCGTCTCGCCCTCGTCCGCCGGCCAGATCGAGCCGATGCCGTGGAACGAACGCATGCGGGCGCTCGGCGCGGTATGGCCGGTGCTGCTGATCTTCGTGGTCGTCATCGGTGGCATCTATTCCGGTATCTTCACGCCCACGGAAGGTGCGGCCGTCGGCGCCGTCACCACCGCGCTGCTGGCGTGGTGGCGCGGTGGGCTCAAGCGGGGCAAGTTGCTCGCGGCATTCGAATCGACTGCGTCGGCAACGGCGATGGTGTTCATGATCGTGCTCGGTGCGGCGGCCTACAACACCTTCCTGGCCTTGTCGCAGCTGCCCCAGGAACTGGCCGGCTGGGTCGGTGACCAGGGTTTCGGGCCCTATGCCGTGTTGTCGGCGATCCTGATCTTCTATTTGATCTTCGGCTGTGTGATGGATTCGTTGTCGATGATCCTGCTGACGATACCCATCTTCTTCCCGATGATCTCCGGGCTCGATTTCGGTTTGTCGCCCGAACACACCGCGATCTGGTTCGGTATCCTGGTGTTGATCGTGGTCGAGGTCGGGCTGATCACGCCGCCAGTGGGCATGAACCTGTTCGTGATCCAATCCATGGCACCCGATGTACCGATCCGGGACACCTACCGTGGCGTGATGCCATTCGTCGCCAGCGATCTGCTGCGCGTCGTGTTGCTGATACTGTTTCCAGCCATCACCTTGTTCATCCTGCGGTTCTAGCGCACCGCGCGCATTTGTATTGCAATAGGGAGTCTTCATGACCAAGAACATCAAGGTTGCACTGGCGGGTGCCGGTGCTTTCGGCATCAAGCACCTGGACGGCATCCAGAATATTGACGGTGTCCAGGTGGTCTCGCTGGTCAGCCGCGAGCTCGACAAGACCCGGGCGGTCGCGGCGAAATACGGCATCGGCCATGTCACGACCCACCTGGCCGACAGCCTGGCTCTGCAGGAGGTCGACGCGGTGATCCTTTGCACACCGACTCAGATGCATGCGGAGCAGAGCCTGGCCTGCCTGAAGGCCGGCAAGCATGTGCAGCTCGAAATTCCGCTGGCCGACAGCCTGAAGGACGCGCAGGCTGTGCTCGATCTTGCGCGGCAGACGGGGCTGGTGGCCATGTGCGGGCACACCCGACGTTTCAATCCCAGTCACCAGTACGTGAAGAACCAGATCGCGGCCGGCCAGTTCAACATCCTGCAGATGGATGTGCAGACCTATTTCTTCCGCCGTACCAACACCAATGCGCTGGGCCAGCCGCGCTCCTGGACCGACCATTTGCTGTGGCACCATGCCGCACATACCGTGGACCTGTTTGCCTACCAGTGCGGCAGCCCGATCGTGCAGGCCAACGCGTTGCAAGGGCCGATGCATGCCACGCTGGGCATTGCGATGGACTTGAGCATCCAGCTCAAGGCACAAAGCGGCGCGATCTGCACACTCAGTCTGAGTTTCAACAACGACGGGCCGCTGGGCAGCTATTTCCGTTACATCGGCGACAACGCGACCTACATCGCGCGTTACGACGACCTGTTCACCGGCAAGGAGGAGAAGATCGACGTGTCCCAGGTGGCAGTGTCGATGAACGGCATTGAACTGCAGGATCGCGAGTTCTTTGCCGCCATCCGCGAAGGCCGCGAACCCAATTCCAGCGTGGCCAGCGTGTTACCGTGTTACCAGGTGCTGCATCAACTGGAGCAGCAATTGGGCTGATCGTGCCCTTGGCCCCGTGACAGGAATCCCATGATGCAGCAACGACAAGTCGGCCCGTTCACCGTCTCCGCCATCGGCCTGGGCTGCATGAACCTGAGCCATGCTTACGGTACGCCGCCGTCGTCCGAGCAGAGTGAGCGCCTGTTGCTCACCGCGCTCGATGCCGGCGTGACCCTGCTCGACACCGCGGCCTTGTACGGCTTTGGCGCGAACGAGCAACTGCTGGGTCAGGTGCTGAAGCCGCACCGCAGCCGGTTCACGCTGGCCAGCAAGGGCGGCATGGCCGGCGTGGCGTTTCCCGAGGGTGTCAGGCGGGTCATCGACGGATCACCCGACGCCATTCGCCGCGATTGCGAGAACAGCCTGCGTCACCTGCAGACCGACGTGATCGACCTGTATTACCTGCATCGCTGGGACAAGCAGGTACCGATCGAGGACAGCGTGGGCGCGATGGCTGACCTGGTGCGCGCGGGCAAGGTGCGCACGCTGGGGCTTTCCGAGGTCTCCGCGGCGACCCTGCGCAAGGCACACGCGGTACATCCGATCGCGGCGGTGCAGACCGAGTATTCCTTGTGGAGCCGCAATGCGGAAATCGCCGTACTGCAAGCCTGCAAGGACATCGGCGCGGCTTTTGTCGCGTTCAGCCCGGTTGCGCGCGGTTTCCTGTGTGATGCGGTGCACGATGTCGCTACCTTGCAAGGCAAGGACATTCGGCGTGGCATGCCCCGTTTTTCCGCTGACAACTACGCGGTCAACCTGAAACTGCTGCCCGCTTACCGACAACTGGCCATTGACGCTGGCTGCACGCCGGCCCAGCTGGCGCTGGCATGGCTGTTGCACAAGGCGCCGCACATCGTGCCGATTCCGGGCACCACCAGCGTGGAGCACCTGCACGAGGACCTCGGTGCTGCGCAGGTACAGCTGAGCCTGGACCTGATTGCAGCAGTGGAGGCCCTGATCAATCAGGACAGCGTGACTGGCGAGCGCTATAACGCGCAGTCATCGGGCGAGGTGGACACCGAAACCTTCTGACGCGCACGTCGGTCGCGCACCGGGCGGGCGCGGCGTTGGCGAGCGGGTATCCCGCAAGGCAAGGACACGGGTGGGCATTCCTTGCCGGGGCGCACGGATCCGGCGGCGCCTGGCGCTGCCAGAGAGTACTGTCGGGCGATCCGCCCTCGCGTATCCGGGTTGGCTCAGAGCATCCGCAAGGCCTTGACGAAGAAATCGTCGGTGCCGAAATTGCCGGACTTCAGTGTGATGTGCACGCCACCGAAAGGTGTCTGCGCATGGCACCACGGCACGCCCGGGTCGATCTGCTGTCCGATCTGCATCTGGCCGATGTGCAGCGCCTGCACGCAGGCGCCGGACGTCTCACCGCCGGCCACCACCAGCTGGCGCACGCCGCGTTCCAACAGGCCACGCGCAATGGCGGCAATCGCCCGTTCGACCATCGCGCCTGCCTCCTCGACACCGAGTCGGGATTGGACCGATTTGACTGCGCCGCTGTCGGCGGTGGAATAGACCAGCACGGGTCCGTGTTGGAGCAAGGGCTCGGCCCAGGCCAGTGTCCGAGCCACCACATCCTCGCCCGCCGCGAGCTGTATCGGGTCCAGCGCGCGCGCGGGATGGCCAGCTGCGATGAAAGCGTCGACCTGCCGGTTCGTGGCCAGCGAACAGCTGCCCGAAACAACCGCCTGCAGGCCAGCTGCCGCAGGCAAGGCACTGGCCTGTGACGACGGCTGGATGCCAAAGTTTTGCGGCAATCCGATTGCCACGCCCGAACCGGCCGTGATCAGCGACAGGTCCTGCAGCGCCGGCCCCAGGCGCAGCAGGTCTTGGTTGGTCACCGCGTCCACGATCGCCACGCCCACGCCGTCCGCGCGCAGCCGTGCCATCCGGTCGCGCACTGCCTGCGCATCGCGCGCGACCACGCTGTAATCGATCAGGTCCACCTTGCGCCGCATCTGTGCCTGCAGGACCCGTACCAGGTTCGGGTCGGTCATCGGCGTCAGCGGATGATTCTGCATGCCGCTTTCGTTCAGCAGCACATCGCCGACGAACAGGTAACCCTTGAACACGCTGCGCTTGTTGTCCGGAAACGCCGGGGTGGCGATCGTGAAGTCGGTACCCAATGCGTCCATCAGCGCCTCGGTCACCGGGCCGATGTTGCCGTGTACCGTGCTGTCGAAAGTCGAACAGTACTTGAAGTAGATCTGGCGCGCACCCTGCGCCCGCAGCCAGCGCAGGGCGTGCAGCGACTGGGCCACAGCCTCGGCGGGTGGGATCGTGCGGGATTTCAGCGCCACGACGACGGCCTGCACATCGGCGTCCAGCGGGCTGCCCGGTACGCCGATGGTCTGCGCGGTTCGCATGCCCGCGCGCACAAGGTTGTTGGCCAGGTCGGTGGCACCGGTGAAGTCGTCGGCAATGCAGCCCAGGAGAATGGAAGCCATGGCGGTTGCGGTTCAAGAGTGGCTGGGGAAATGCGGTATCCGGTCAGTCGGCGGGTTTGCGTTCTGGCAGCGTGATGCCGGGGAAGATCTTGATCACGGCGCTGTCGTCCTCGCGCCCGTGCCCGGCAGTGGACGCCTGCATGAACATCTGGTGTGCAGTCGACGACAGTGGCAGCGGGAATTTGCTCGCACGCGCCATGTCGAGCACCAGACCCAGATCCTTGACGAAGATGTCGACCGCCGACAGAGGCGTGTAGTCTGCTGCCAGCACATGGGCCATGCGGTTCTCGAACATCCAGCTGTTGCCGGCGCTGTGGGTGATGACCTCGTACAAGGCCGCCGGATCGACCCCCTCGCGCAGCCCCAGCGCCATGGCTTCAGCCGCAGCGGCAATGTGCACGCCGGCCAGCAACTGGTTGATGATCTTGATCTTGCTGCCGGCACCGGCGCTGTCACCGAGTTTGTAGACCTTGCCGGCCATGGCTTGCAGCACTGGCTCGGCTTTCGCATAAGCCGCCGGTGTGCCGGCGGTCATCATCGTCATCGCACCGCTGGCCGCCTTGGCGGCTCCGCCGGAAATCGGCGCATCAATGTAGAGCAGGCCCTGAGCGGCTAGGCGCTGCTCCAGCTGAACCGACCAGCTCGGATCCACGGTCGAACACATCACGAACACCGAGCCCGCCTGCATGGCCGCGGCGCAGCCGTCGGACCCGTACAGGACCTGTTCTGTCTGCTGCGCGTTGACGACCACCGACACCACGACGTCGCAGGCCGCAGCCAGTTCGGCCGGCGACGCACAGGCCACACCGCCGTCGCGGGCAAAGGCCTGCGCTGCCTGCGGCCGAACATCGAAAACGTGCACCTGGTAGCCGGCGCGCCGCAAGGTCTGGGCGATGCCGTTGCCCATGGCTCCCAGGCCGATCACGCCTGCTGCTGTGCTCATCCGTTACTCCTGGCTTGCGAACTGATAGGGGACCGGTGATGGTCGCTGCCGCACGGGAAATCTTGAAGCGCAGGCCCACCGCTGCGTCGCGACCGATTGTCGCTCAGCCTGCCGCCTTGCGGGTTCGCGCGAGGTGCGCGGCGCGGACTCAAGTGCTGCGCCCGGCACGCAGCATGAACACGCCAGCCAACACCATCAGCACGATGCCGGACCAGGCCAGCAGGTTCGGCACCTCGCCCCACACCAGCCAGCCGACCAGCAGCGCGTAGATCAGGGCCGTGTAGCGGAACGGTGCCACCAGGCTGAGTTCGCCGCTGCGCATGCCGACGATCACCGCGTAGTAGGCAGTGCTCAGGAACACACTGGCGCCTGCGAGCAGGCCCAGCTGGGTTGCGTCGACCGGCTCCCAACCCTGCAACAGGCTCCAGGGACCGGTCAGCAACAGCACCGCAATCGAGGTGGTCAACGTGATGAGGATGGACGGCACGGTCAGCGCGATCTTGCGGGTGATCAGGTCGCGTCCGGTGTGCAGCAAGGTGGCGAACAGGCACATCAGGCTCCAGGCGTTGAATCCATCCGCGGCCGGCTGCACGATCAGCAGCACACCGGCAAATCCACCGGCAATGGCCAGCCAGCGTGCAGGGCGGACCCGCTCCCGCCACACCACGGCAGCGTACAGCGCAATGAACATCGGCGAGGCCATGTTGATCGCCGAGGCATTGCCGATCGGAAGGTGGAACAGCGAGGTCAGGTAGGCCATGGTGGCCAATGCGTCCAGTGCTGCTCGCGCCAGCACCGGGCGCTGGGTCAGTTGTTGCCAGGTGCCATCGCGGGCCAGTGTCCTGGGCCGCAGCGCACCCATGACCAGCGCGGCGGCCAGCAACAGGGCGGTGGCAAACAGGCCGCGAATGAAGATCAGCTGCGC
>JBBRVD010000003.1:0-56244 GCA_038247175.1 Burkholderiales bacterium
CAATCCGGGCCGTTATGGTCCGCAGATCCTGCGCCTGATCGACGGTCAGCGCAGCTTTGGCGACGTCTTCGCGCAGTTCCGCCGTGACTGGCACGGCAAGGCAGCAGCGCCGGACGATGCGGCGCTGTTCGCCGACTTCGCGGAGAGTTACGACACCTTGAACGCCATCGACCGCCTGTTGCTGCGCCATCCAATGGCACAGGGGTGACGCGGCCGGTCGCTGCCGCACAGGCGTGCAAAGAAGCGCGTGGTACAACACGGGCATCACCGCCATGAGCCAGAACCCATTTGCCCATCTACCGCATCTGCGCGACCGGCTCACGCCGTGCGACGTCTCCGAGTTGCGCATGACGCCTCAGCGGCTGGCCGTGTGGGACCAGCGTGCCCGGGAAGCCGGTCATCCCGAGACCTGGCGGCTGCCCGATCAGGAGCGCGAGGCCACGCGCCACGCCATGCTGGGACAGCACGATCACGGCAATGACCTGTGGGTTTTCGCCTACGGGTCACTGATGTGGGATCCCGGCATCCATTTCGCGGAGGTCCGCCTGGCACGTGTCGAGGGCTATCAGAGACGATTCGGATACCGCATCTCGGCAGGACGCGGGTCGCCGGAGTGTCCGGCGCTGATGTTGACACTCGCGCCGCAACCGGGCCAATGTACCGGTCTCGTCTTTCGCGTACCGGCCGCGCTGGTCGATGCGGAAACCGCCATCCTGTGGCGGCGCGAGATGATCCGCGGCGGCTACTCGCCGCTCTGGCAGACCGTGGCAACACCCCAGGGGGACGTCCCGGCTCTGGTTTTTGCGGCCAATTGCGCGCATCCGGAGTATGTCGGTGAGCTGCCCATGGACGAAACTGCGGCCGTGGTGGCTACCGCCTGCGGGCCACTGGGCTCGAACCGGGCCTACCTGGAATGCCTGGCCGCCCAACTGGCGGCACTGGGGATCGAAGACGCCTACGTGGGGCGATTGCTCGCGCAGGTCCAGGCACGCGACGCAAGCCCAAGCGAGCAGTAGCTGCCTGCGCGTCAGCTCGTTTCATGCCTGACCAGCCTGAACGACGCCGACCCGCAGCGCGCCGAAGCAAAGGGTTCGGCCGATCTGCCGTTTGCAGGGTCGATCAAGGGCTGCGCTTGCGCGCCAGCGCGCGCGCGGCGCCCGTGACCCTTGGCGGCAGCCCGGTGTGCTGGGTCAGCAGACGGCCTTTGGCCGGTTGCACGGCCCTGGTGACTGCCACGGTCGAATTCTTGCGCCGCGCGCTGGTGTAGTTGCCATCGGTCAGCGGCTGGAAGGTCGGGATCAGATGGTGCTTGCCATTGCCGATCAGGTCGGCGCGGCCCATGGCCTTGAGAGCGTCGCGCAGCAGCGGCCAGTTGTTGGCATCGTGGTAGCGCAGGAATGCCTTGTGCAGGCGGCGGCGCTTGTCGCCTCGATCAATGTCGACCGGTTCGCTGTCGCGCCCGACCCGGCGCAGCGGGTTGCGTCCGCTGTGGTACATCGCCGTGGCGGTGGCCATCGGGCTGGGGTAGAACGTCTGGACCTGGTCAGCGCGAAAACCATTGCGCTTGAGCCAGACGGCCAGGTGCATCATGTCTTCGTCGCTGGTACCCGGATGGGCGGCGATGAAATACGGGATCAGGTACTGCTTCTTGCCGGCTTCGAGCGAGTACTTCTCGAACATCTGCTTGAACTTGTCGTACGAGCCGATGCCGGGCTTCATCATCTTGGTGAGTGGCCCCTGCTCGGTGTGCTCGGGCGCTATCTTCAGGTAACCGCCCACATGATGGGTCACCAGTTCCTTGACGTATTCGGGCGATTGCACCGCCAGGTCGTACCGCAGGCCCGAGCCGATCAGGATCTTCTTGATGCCCTTGAGGCTGCGCGCGCGCCGGTACATCTGGATCAGCGCCGCGTGGCTGGTGTTCAGATTGCTGCAGATGCCCGGGAACACGCAGCTCGGCTTGCGGCAGGCCGCTTCGATCTCCGGGCTCTTGCAGCCGATGCGGTACATGTTGGCGGTCGGGCCGCCCAGGTCGGAGATGGTACCGGTGAAGCCCTTGACGGTGTCGCGGATCGCCTCGACCTCCCTGATGACCGAATCTTCCGAGCGGCTCTGGATGATGCGGCCCTCGTGCTCGGTGATCGAGCAGAAGGTGCAGCCGCCAAAACAACCACGCATGATGTTGACCGAGAAACGAATCATCTCCCAGGCGGGGATCTTGGTGCTGCCGTCGTGGCCGCCGTTCTCGTCGGCATACCGCGGATGCGGCGCGCGTGCATACGGCAGGTCGAACACATGGTCCATCTCGGCCGTGGTCAGCGGAATCGGCGGCGGGTTGATCCATACGTCGCGCGCGATCGCGCCTTCGCCATGGGCCTGCACCAGCGCGCGGGCATTGCCCGGATTGGTCTCCAGATGCAACACCCGGCTCGCATGGGCGTACAGCACCGGGTCGGCGCGCACCTGCTCGTAGCTGGGCAGGCGGATCACCGAACGCTCGCGCGGTGGCACTTTCAATTTGCCCTTGAGCGCCGGGTTGGGCACGAAAGTCAGCGGCTGGATGGCGGGATGGACGCCGGCAACCGCGCCGGCGCCGGCGCCGGCAGTGGCAGGATCGGACGCGCTCGCCTGGGGAGCCTGCCCGTCTTCCCGCGCGCAGCTGGCGCCTTGCTCGGCCGCCTGCTCGGAGGTCGTCTGGTACGGATTGACCTGCGCCTCGATGCGTCCCGGCTGGTCGACACTGGTCGAGTCGATCTCGAACCAGCCCTTGCCGCTGGCATCGTCCGGGCGGCGCACGAATGCCGTGCCGCGCACATCGGTGATCGATTGCACCGGCTCGCGTGCGGCAATACGGTGCGCGACCTCGACCAGCGCGCGTTCGGCATTGCCATAGAGCAGCAGATCGCACTTGGCATCCACGACGATGGAGCGGCGCACCTTGTCGGACCAGTAGTCGTAATGGGCGATCCGGCGCAGGCTGCCTTCGATGCCGCCGAGCACGAGGGGTACGTCCTTGTAGGCCTCGCGGCAGCGCTGGCTATAGACAATGGCGGCCCGATCCGGCCGCTTGCCGCCAACATCGCCCGGGGTGTAGGCGTCATCGCTGCGGATCTTGCGATCCGCCGTGTAGCGGTTGATCATCGAATCCATGTTGCCGGCGGTGACGCCCCAGAACAGGTTCGGTTTGCCCAAAGCCTTGAATGCGTCCGCACTGTGCCAGTCGGGCTGCGCGATGATGCCGACCCGAAAACCCTGAGCCTCCAGCGTGCGGCCGATCACCGCCATGCCGAAACTGGGATGGTCCACATAGGCGTCGCCGGTGACCAGGATGATGTCGCAGCTGTCCCAGCCCAGCTGATCCATTTCGGGGCGGCTCATCGGCAGGAACCGGGGCGTGCCAAACCGTGCCGCCCAGTACTTGCGGTAACTGGTCAGCGGTTTCGCGGCGCGCGCGAACAGGGAAACGTCGACAGGAGCGTTCATGAAAGCCGTTTTGGGAAGCGCATCAGTGTACGGGTTTGCCCTATTCCAGCGGCGATGAGAGGGCAAACACTGAGCCGGATCTGCGCGGCTCCAGCCTAGAATCGGATTTTAGTTTCAACCCGGTCCCGGGCGATCCTCGGGCCTCACTCAAGGGATACCACATGAAGAAGCTTATCCTGGCGCTGGCCATGGGCGCCCTGGCCGTTACCGCCTCGGCCCAAGACAAGGAACTCAAGGTCGCGATCGACCCGACCTACGAGCCCTTCACCTTCAAGACCGCCGACGGCAAGCCGACCGGCTTCGACGTGGACATCGCAAGCGCCGTCTGCGAGAACCTCAAGCGCAAGTGCGTGTTCGTCGAGCAGGTGTGGGACAGCATGATCCCCGGCCTGCAGGCCAAGAAATACGACGTCATCATCAGCTCGATGTCGATCACCGCCGATCGCCAGAAAGTCGTCGATTTCACCGACAAGTACTACAACACGCCGAGCAAGATCATCATCAAGAACGACATCAAGTTCGATGGCGTTGCCTCGCTCAAAGGCAAGAAGATCGGCGTGCTCAAGGGCAGCACCCAGGAAAAATACGCCAATGGCGAACTCAAGAAGGTCGGCGTGACCGTCACCCCCTACGAGGCACAGGATCAGGTCTACCTCGACATCAAATCCGGCCGGCTCGACGGCACCGTGGCCGATGTGCTCGAAGTCACTGGCGGGTTCCTGAGCAAGCCTGAAGGCAAGGACTACGTGCTGGTCGGCCCCGAGTTGTTCATTCCGAAGTATTTTGGTACCGGCGCCGGTTTTGCGATCCGCAAGGGCCAGCCGGAGCTGAAGAAGGAACTCAACGACGCGATCAAGGCGATCCGCGCCAACGGCACCTACAAGAAGATCAACGACAAGTATTTCAAGATCGACGTCTACGGCGGCTGATTCCCGCCTGTGTCGCTGGGCCGGCGACCCGCGCGGCTGCCGCACTGAGTCCTTCCCGAACCGCGAGCGGTCTTGTCCGACTACTACTGGTCCATTCTCAACGGCGCACTGCTGACGGTCGGCGTGTCGCTGGCAGCGCTCGCGGTGTCCATCGCGCTCGGCCTGTTGGGTGCCGCGGCCAAGCTATCGGGCAACCAGCCCCTGGTCGCACTCGCCACGGTCTACACCACCATCATCCGCGGCATTCCCGAGCTGGTGTTGATGCTGCTGGTGTTCTACGGTGGCAGCATCGGCATCAACAACCTGCTGGAGATGTCGGGCACCGGCATCACGCTGGATATCGAACCCTTCAGCGCCGGCGTGCTGACACTGGGTTTCATCTATGGCGCCTACATGACCGAGACCTTCCGCGGCGCCATCCTGTCGATTCCGCGCGGACAGTTCGAGGCCGCGGCCGCTTTCGGCATGGGTCCGGTGCAGGCCTTCCTGCGGATCACTTTGCCCCAGATGGTTCGTTATGCGTTGCCGGGATTCACCAACAACTGGCTGGTTCTGATCAAGGCGACCGCGCTGATCAGCTTGATCGGCCTGCAGGAGATGACTTACCTTGCCAAGCAGGCCAGCGCGGCGACGCGTTCGCCGTTCGCCTTCTTCCTGTTCACCGCAGCCTTGTTCCTGCTCTACACCTGGGTTTCTCTGAGAGCGCTGCGCTGGCTGCACGCGCGCTACAGCCTGGGTACCCAGCGGGCGGAGCTCTAGATGGATTGGGAAGTCATCTTCCGTCCCGAAAGCCTGGCCCTGTATGGCGAAGGCCTCATGACCACGCTGTGGCTGCTGGTATCTTCGCTGGTGATAGGCGGCATCTTGGCGGTGTTGTTCGCGCTGGCACTGACCGGCCCCTGGAAGTGGCTGCAGCGCATCGTCGGCGCCTACACCTTCGTGATCCGCGGCACGCCGCTGCTGATCCAGATCTACATGATTTATTACGGCCTGGGCCAGCTCGAATGGATACAGGCGCGCTGGGACGATGTCTGGCCCTGGACCCATTTCAAGGATCCGGCCTTCTGCGCGCTGCTCGCGTTCAGCCTGAACACGGCCGGCTACACCGCGGAGATGCTGGCCGGCGCGATCCGCGAAACGCATGCCGGCGAGATCGAGTCGGCCCAGGCCTTCGGCATGAGCCGCTTGCAGGTCATGCTGCGCATCGTGCTGCCCAGCGCCATGCGCCGCACCTTGCCGCCCTACAGCAACGAGGTGGTGATGATGCTGCACAGCACCAGCCTGGCCAGCGCGGTGCCGGGCATGCTCGATGTGACGGCCGCCGCCAGCCGCATCTACTCCGATTTCTACCTGCCGTTCGAGGCCTACCTGGCCGCGGCAGCGATCTACCTGTGCGCGACGTTCTGCCTGATCGCGCTGTTCAAGCTGGCCGAGCGCCACTTTCTGGCCCATCTGGCGCCGCGCCGGCACTGAACCGGCGACCCGGATCGAAACAACCCCATGCGCCGCATCGATCATCTGCTCGAACACCAGAGTCTGGGACGCCAGACCCAGGTGACCAGTCTGCATTTCGGCAGTCCGGGCGCCGGCCCGAAGGCTTATATCCAGGCCAGCCTGCATGCCGAGGAATTGCCGGGCATGCTGGCCGCCTACCATCTGCGCACTCTGCTCGCGGCAGCTGAGACCGGGGGGCAAATGCGCGGCGAGGTGGTGCTGGTGCCAGTGGCCAACCCGATCGGCCTGGCGCAGCGGCTCGACCACAAGTCGATGGGGCGGTTCGATCTGGGCAGCTCGGAGAACTTCAACCGCAACTACCCCGACCTGGCGGCGGTGGTGTTCGACACCGTCAAGGGCCGGCTGACGGGCGATGCCAATGCCAATATCGCCGACGTGCGCGCCGCCGTCGCCACTTACCTGGCGCACTGGAAGCCCGCCAACACGCTGCACAGCCTGCGCAAGACCCTGGTCCAGCTGGCGTTTGATGCCGATCTCGTGCTCGACTTGCATTGCGATTGCGAAGCGGTGCTGCACCTTTACACCGAAACACCCTGCTGGCCGCGGCTCGAACCCTTGGCTCGGCTGCTGGGCGCACGGGCAGTGCTGCTGGCGGAACATGCCGGCGGCATGTCGTTTGACGAGTGTTTCTCCGGCCTGTGGTGGAAACTGGCCGAGCGGCTGCGCGCCGATCCCGTGCTGGCCGCCCTGCCGCTGCCCCAGGCGTGCGCCAGCGCCACGGTCGAGTTGCGCGGCGAAACACAGCTCGAGCACCGACTGGCCCAGTCCGACGCCGCAGCGATCTTCGGCTTCCTGCAACGCGCTGGCGTCATCGCCGGCGCGCCGCCGGCGTTGCCCGAGCCGGAGTGCAGCGCGACGCCACTGGCCGGCGCCCAGACCGTGAAGGCGCCGGTGGCCGGCATGCTGGTGTTCGCAGCGCAGCCGGGTGACACGATGGCTGTCGGCGACCCGGTGGTCGAGATCATCGATCCGATCGCCAATACGTCCCATATCGTGCGCGCCGAAGTGGCCGGCGTGATGTATGCCCGCACCGACGACCGGTATGCCTTGCCTGGCGACGACCTGGCCAATATTGCCGGCAGCGTTCCATTCCGCACCGGAAACCTGCTGGGCGCCTGAGGCGCGCCGACCCTACCGCGACATACCGACCCCGCTATGAACAACAAGACCCTCAAACTGCAGGCCATCGACATCCACAAGCGGTTCGGCACCAACGAGGTCCTCAAGGGTGTGTCGCTCGAAGCCCATGGCGGTGACGTCATCAGCATCATCGGCAGTTCAGGCTCGGACAAGAGCACCTTTCTGCGCTGCATCAACCTGCTGGAAAAGCCCAACCAGGGCCGTATCATCGTCGCCGGCGAAGAGCTCAAGCTCGTGCCTGGCAAGACCGGCGAGTTGCATGCGCCTGAAGCGAAACAGCTGCAGCGCCTGCGCACCAAGCTGGCCATGGTGTTCCAGCATTTCAACCTGTGGGCGCACCTCACGGTGCTGCAGAACATCATCGAGGCGCCGGTCCACGTCATGAAAGTACCGCGCGAAGAGGCTGTTGCCAGAGCGCGCAAGTACCTGGCGCTGGTCGACCTGCCGAACATGGAAGACCGTTATCCGGCCCACATGAGCGGCGGCCAGCAGCAACGCGTGGCGATCGCCCGCTCGCTGGCGATGGAACCCGAGGTGATGCTGTTCGACGAGCCCACCAGCGCGCTCGACCCGGAACTGGTGACCGAGGTGCTCAAGGTCATGCGCACGCTGGCCGAGGAAGGACGCACCATGGTGGTTGTGACCCACGAGATGGGCTTTGCCCGCGAGGTGGCCAACCACCTGATCTTCCTGCACCAGGGCCGTATCGAGGAGCAAGGGGTACCCGCCGAGGTCCTGGCCAAGCCCAAGAGCGAACGGCTGGCGCAGTTCCTCTCGGGCAGCCTCAAGTAGAACCGCGCGGGTCTGCCACGCCCCGGGTCCCGCAGCCATGACGACGACGCCCGCCGCGGCACCTGCCGTGCTCGACGCCCTGCACCACTGGGCGCCAATCGTCTGGCTGCGCGTCAATCCCTATGCCTACCCGACACTGGAGACGCTGCATATTCTCGGCCTGGCACTGGTGTTCGGCACGCTCTGGGTGGTCGACCTGGCCATCCTGGGCTGGCTGCAGGGACTCGAGGTGCGCCAGCTCGCGCGCCGCGTCCTGCCGTGGACGCTTATCGGATTTCTGCTCGCCGCGATGACCGGCCTGACGATGTTCGCAACCAACGTGGGGGATTTGATTGCCAACCCGGCGTTCGTGCTCAAAATGGGACTGTTGTTCGCGGCTGGCACGAATGCGGCGGTTTTGCATGCGCGTGGGGCCATCGACCCTTTGCTGCGAACGACACGGCTGCAGGCCGGACTGTCGATCCTGATCTGGATCAGCGTGATCACCTGCGGACGCTGGATTGCCTACCTCTGACTGGAGAACCACCATGCAACGTCGCCACTTCGTATGGGCCGGATCGGCCTTTGCCCTCGCCATCGGGAACCGGACCGCGCTGGCCCACCACGGGTGGTCCAGCTTCGACGAATCGAAACCCTTGTTCCTCACCGGCAAGGTGAAAGCCGTCAAATGGCAGAACCCGCATGCGGAAATCGTCGTCACCGTGGCCGCTGACGCGGCCTTGCCTGCGAATCTGGCGCAGCGCGCCACACCGGCGCAGACCAGCAACGTCGACGGCCCCAGGGTACTGGCAGCGACCCGCCTGCCCCAGCGGCGCGGCGACTGGACGATCGAGTTGTCGCCGATGACCCGCATCAATTCCTGGAAAGTGCCAGAGCCCAAGGTTGGCGACGCCGTCTCGGCCGTGGCCTACACCTTCCCCGAGGAGAAGGGCGACATGTTCGCGCGGGTGGAGTACCTGATCATCGGCGAGCGGCTCTACGGGTTGCGCTCGAACCCGGCCTGATACCCCGAGACTGCCGGGCCGCCCTAAAAATGCCTCTTGCGACTACTGGGCGAGCCTGCCGTGACGCGGCGCCGGGCCACTCAGCCTGCAAGCGGCAGCTGACCACTCGATTTCCGCTGGATACGCCCATCGACCCTGACGATTGTGGCCTCGAAGCCAGTCACCAGTGGGTGAGTCCGCCATGAAACTACCGTTTGTAGGCTCAGATCCAGTACTTGGCTCGCACCAGCACGTCGCGCGGCCCCACCGGCGTCTGCACGACCAGCGTGGTGCCCGCATCCCAGTGCGCCGCCTCGACCATCGCAATGCCGATGTTGGTCTTGAATTCCGGCGAATAGGCGGCAGAGCCGATATGGCCGGCGTTCTTGTCGCCCGCCAGCAACGGCCAGATCTCGGTGCAGGCGGGAAGCGCGTCTCCCGACATCTCGACCGCGCGCAGCTGCCGCTCGGGCACCTGCTTTTCCAGCAAGGCGGCGCGCGCGCGGCAGGTCGGCACCCGGTCGAGTTGCACATATTTGCCCATGTCGGCCTCGAACGGCGTGTTTTCCAGCGTCACGTCGTTGCCGTAACTCAGCAGCCCGGCCTCGATGCGCTCGATGCCGTTCGGGCAACCGGCGCGTATGTCCAGGTCCGCACCCGCTTCCATGATGTGGTCCCACAGGGCCGGGCCGTGCTGGCTCCCGTTCACGTAGATCTCGAAGCCGATCTGGCGCGACCAGCCCGAACGCGCAATCACCATGTCCTGGCCCTGGAAATGGATCGTCTTGTGGCGGAAGAATTTCGTCTCGCGAATCTCCTGCCCGAACAACCGTTCGACCAGGATGTCGGCCTTGGGCCCCTGGATCCCTAGCGGCGAGATGTCGGGCTCGGACACCAGCACATCCATGCCGAAGCCGCCGGCCAGGCCTTTGTAGTAGTACATCAGGTCACTGTCGGCAATCGATACCCAGAACCGGTCCTCGGCCAGCTTGAGCACGATCGGGTCGTTGATCATGCCGCCGTTGACGTCGACGATGGGTACGTAGTAACACTGGTCGGTTTTCATGCGCGACAGGTCGCGTGGGCTGGTCATCTGCAGCAGCCGCTCGGCGTCCGGTCCGCGCAGCTCGATCTGGCGTTCGCAGGCCACGTCCCATAACTGCACCGCCGACTTCAGGTGGTGGTAGTCCTCCTCGACCGAGCGAAACACCGCCGGCAACAACATGTGGTTGTAGACGGTATAGGCCGTGACACCGGCCGCGCTGACGCGATCGGTGAACGGCGTGCGACGGGTGCGGCGCGAACGGGCGAGAAACGGAGGGTTCATGGGCGATTCCAGGTTGGGAGGCAATCGGGCGCGAATTCGCCGGCCCTGTGTTCAGGGCTGTTGCGCTGCCCCGGCGGATTGTAGGGACGGGCCTGCAGGGCACTGTCAAAAAAGCGTCTCTGTTTAGTCACATCGCGTCGCTACACTTTCGCGGCGTCATCGATTCATCTTGTTTTCGTCATAAGACAATGGGCTACGACCACCGCATTCGACACAGGTACACTGAAAATCGACGCTGGCTCTGCCACACTCGCAACGCGCCATTGCCATGGTGTTCCAGAACGACGCACGGTTCCCGCAGCGCAATGTGGCTGACAATTTCGGATTCAGCCTGTCTCGGATTCGGCTTGTCGGCGCGCAAGCTGCCCAAGGTCGCATGCGCGCGGGACCGCAAGCAGCCTGCAAGGTCGTCAAGGGGATCCGGTATCCAATCGCCGAGGTTTGACATGCGTCTGATCACCTGGAACGTCCAATGGTTCTGCGGCCTGGACGACAAGGTCGACGTGGAACGGGTCGTCGACCATGCCCGCGCCATGGCCGACTTCGATGTGTTGTGCCTGCAGGAAGTTGCCGTGAACTATCCGCAACTCACCGGCGACGCCGGCTTCGACCAGGTGGCGCGGCTGCGCGAATTGTTGCCCGAATACGAGATCGTCTTCGGCGCTGCTATCACCGAACTTGGCCGCCAGGGCCAGCGCCAGCAGTTCGGCAACCTGATCGCGACCCGGCTGCCGATCGCGCAGGCCCAGTCGTATCCGCTGCCCTACCCACCCGACCTCGGGATACGCACGATGCCACGCATCTGCACCACCGCCACGGTGCTATCCGAACTCGGCCCGATCCGCGTGATGACGACGCACCTGGAGTTCTATTCCAGCGCGCAGCGCATGGCGCAGGCCAAGGCCCTGGTCGACATTCATCAACAGGCCTGCGGCCATATCGTCGACCCGCCGCTGGACGACGAGACCGGCAGCCCGTTCCAGAACAAGACCCACACGACGCAGGCCATCCTGTGCGGGGACTTCAACTTCGAGACGACGGACGCGGAATACGGGGTCATCCAGGCCGAGACACCCACAGGGATCAGTGCGTTGAAGGATGCGTGGCGGGTGGTGCATGGCAACAAGCAGCCCCCTGACCCGACTTTTCGGTTGTTCGACAGGCGGTATGGGACAGCACCGATTTGCTGCGACTTTGTGTTTATCAGCGGGAATCTGCAGCGGCGGGTACGGGGTATGACTGTGGATGGGGCGACCCAGGTGTCGGATCATCAGCCGGTGTTGCTGGAGTTGGGGGGCGGCTAAAGCGTTGCGCAGGGCGTCTGCGCCCGGACACACAGCCGCAAGATACCGCTGCGCGGCAGGTGCGCGACCATGATCAAGGCGGCAAGCGGCTCGATCGACTGGCGGGGGTTCGTGACTTTCGTGGCGCCATGTCTGGCCACGCAGACAAGGGCATCATCGTCACAACCGACGCGTTCACGCAAGAAGCGAAGCGCGGAGCCACTCGCGACGGTGCAGCGCCAATCGAACTCATCGACGGAGAGAAGCTCGTCGACATGCTGGAGATGCCAGAACTCCGCCTTCGAGCTGTCACCACATTCGAAGTCGAGCATTCGTTCTTCAAGGAGTTCAGGGCCTGACGAATAAGGACAGAGCGCGCGAAGCCGCGACCTGATCCGGTTGACTTGTTGACGCCACCTTGCGGTGTGTTCGCAGGACAGGCGCGAGCGCGCGTACTGCCGTACATTCGAAACCTCTGACCGAAACCCTTGCGCAGATCACACCATGCCTCGCATCCTCGCTGCCGCTTTCAAGCATGAGACCAACACCTTTTCGCCCTTGCCAACCGACCTTGCCGCATTTGGCGCACGTTGTCTGCGGCATGGCACCGACGTGCCGGCCTATTTCACCGGCACCGCGACCGAGATGGGCGCCTTCATCGACGCCGCGAAACACCACGGCTGGGATCTGGTACACAGCGTGGCGGCCGACGCCACGCCGTCGGGCAAAGTCACCCGTGAGGCTTTCGACACCATTGTCGGCAACATCGAGGCCGCGCTGAACGAGCAAGGCCCATTCGACGCGTTGTTGTTGTGCCTGCACGGAGCCATGGTGACCGAACATGTCGACGATGGCGAGGGCGAGTTGCTGCGCCGGCTGCGCGCCGTGGCCGGCGACACTGTGCCGATCGGCGTCACGCTGGATCTGCACGCCAATGTCACCGAGGCCATGGCCGCACGGGCCAACGTCATCGTCTCCTATCGCACTTACCCGCATGTGGACCAGTACGACACCGGCAAACGCTGCGCCGACTTGATTGCGCGCACGCTTGCCGGCGAGATCGACCCGGCGTGTGTCGTCGCCCGTGGCGCAATGATCGACGCGGTCGACCACGGCCGCACGACCGCGCCGGGGGCGATGCTCGAGGCCCTGGCCCATGCCGATACTCTTCGCGCGCAGACACGGGGCGTGTTGGACATCGGCATCAACGCCGGTTTTCCGTGGGCCGACATTGAGCTGGCAGGTCCGAGCGTGGTCGTCGTGGTCGACCGCAAGGCCGGCCGCCACGACACCTCGGCGGTCACGGCGACGCTGCTCGAGCGCATTTGGCGCGATCGCCGACGCACCACGGTGCAGCCGCTGGCCTTGCAGGCCGGCCTGGCCGCCATTCGCGACGCGCTGGGCCTGCCAGGCCCCGGCATGGTGCTGGTCGCCGACTGCGCCGACAACCCCGGTGGCGGCGGCCTGGCGGATTCGGTCGCCCTCCTCGGCGCGTTGATCGACGCCCGGATCGACAAGGTCGCTTTCGGCATGATCTGCGACCCGGTCACGTTGCACGCCTGCATCACGGCCGGACCGGCGGCGACGCTGGTGGTACAGCTCGGCGGAAAATCCGGTGGAGCCTTCCATGGGCCGCTGGCGCTGCAGGTCAAGGTGGTGTCGGTGCAGCCGGGCCGCTTCACTTTCACCGGTCCGATGAGCCGCGGCATCGCGCTCGACATCGGGACCACCGCGGTGTTGCGGGTCGGCAGCATCGACATCATCGTGGCCGGCACCCGGCATCAGGTGCTGGACCCGGGTTTCTTCACGCACGCCGGGCTGGATCCGGCGAGCTACGACGTGGTCGTCGTGAAGTCGTCCCAGCATTTCCGTGCGGCCTTCGGCCCCATGGCAAGCGCGATCGTGGTCATCGACAGCGGCGACGGCCTGACCTCGTTCGACTTACGGTCTTATCGGCACGAGAAGGTGCGACGGCCGGTGTATCCGCTGGACGAATTGCCGGATTGAACGCCGAGCGCGACCAAACCGTGCCGCGCCAGACTGACGCGCCACGGTCACTGCTACAGTCGTTGCGAGCCGCGCCCCACCATGACGCTCGGCGGCCGATCACCGAGGAGACACATGCCCACTTTCACCACTTTGCGCATCAAGGCCGACACCGGCAACCCGTGCACTGCCCGGCTGCTGCTGCACCGCCCGCACACGCGCAACGCCAACAACGACGGAGTGGCCTGATGCTCAATGGATTGCCACCGCTACTGGTGGGAGCGATAGCCAGCGTGCTGATGGTGCTCAACGCCTTGTTCTGGGTACCGATCCTGCTGTTCTTCTCACTCGTCAAATTGTTGCTGCCGTTCGCGCCGGCGCAAAAGGCCCTGGCGCCGGTGCTGTTGTGGATTGCCGAGGCCTGGATCAGCTGCAACAGCGGCTGGATGGCGCTCACGCAGCGCACGCGTTGGGATGTGCAGGGCATCGAGGGCCTGGATGCGGACAGCTGGTACATGGTCAACAGCAACCACCAGTCCTGGGTCGACATCCTGGTGCTGCAACACCTGCTCAACCACAAGATCCCGCTGCTCAAGTTCTTCCTGAAGCAGCAGCTGATCTGGGTACCGGTGATGGGCCTGGCCTGGTGGGCGCTGGACTTTCCGTTCATGCGCCGGCACAGCGAGCAATACCTGAAGAAACACCCGCAGATGCGGGGCAAGGACCAGGAAACCACGCGCCGGGCCTGCGCCAAGTTCGCGTTGGTGCCCACCAGCGTGATGAATTTCCTCGAAGGCACCCGGTTCACGCCAGCCAAGCATGCGCACCAGCAGTCGCCCTACCAACATCTGCTCAAACCCAAGGCCGGCGGCATGGCACTGGCCCTCAATGCGATGGGGGACAAATTTCGCGCTGTCCTGGACATCACGATCGTCTACCCAGATGGCACGCCCACGTTCTGGCAGTTCCTGCAGGGCCGCGTGCGCCGGGTGGTTGTGCGCGCACGGGTGTTGCCGATCCCGGCGTACCTGATCAACGCCGACTACAGCGGTGACGCCGAGGTACGGCTGCAGTATCAGGCGTGGGTGCAGCAGTTGTGGCGCGACAAGGACGCGTTGATCGGGGACATCCTGGGCCGGTAGATTCGCAGGCCGGCCCAGCCACCGGGCTCGCACCGAACGCGCACCGGACGCGCGCCGCCATGCTCAAGACGCCGCTGCCTCGCCCCACAATTGCTTGAGCCGCGCGTCGCGGCCACAACCCGTGCGGTAATAGTTGTAGCGCACCGGATTCTTGCGGTAGTAGTCCTGGTGGTACTCCTCCGCCGGATAGAACGTGTCGGCCTTCACCACCTCGGTCACCACCGGCGCCTGGAACGGCTTGGACTTTTCGAGTGCCGCCCGCGACGCCTGCGCAATACGCAATTGCTCAGCGTCCTGCGCGAAGATCGCGGTACGGTAGGGCGAGCCGATATCGCAGAACTGGCTGTCCTTGGTCGTTGGGTCGATGGTGCGCCAGAAGTGTTCGACCAGTTGCGCGTAACCCACCTTGGCCGGATCGAACACGATCTCCACCACCTCGGCATGGCCGGTCAGTTTGGAAGTGACCTCCTGGTAACTCGGATTGGCGGTCTTGCCACCGGTGTAACCCGAGGTGGTGGACAACACGCCGGGCACCTTGTCGAAGTCGGCCTCGACGCACCAGAAACAGCCACCGGCAAACACGGCCTTCTCCGTCGGCCCCGTATGCACCGAAGCCGGGCTTGCGGTTTCGGCTACCACCGGTTGTGCGGGTTGCGACGGGACACAGGCCGTCAAGGCGCCAGCCAGCCCCAGCAGGCACACCCCGAGGAATCTGCGGCCCCAGCGGGCAGCAACAGGTAGTGTGGACAGGGACAATCGGTTCGGGGCTCGCATGCTGATCTCCTGCTCGGGCGCTCGCCCCACGCTCGGGAAGCAAGCCGGACGGGGTAACGATGGTTGGTCGATGGTTGGTCTTTGAACCCGTCCCATTCTTACCCTGCGCATCCGCAAGCGCGCTTGCCACGCAACTTAACCTACAAACGGTGGTTGAATGCGCCCGGGCGTGCCCCGACGGGCGTGCCGGGCCAGGCGAGGGGACGCGGGGCAAAGGACCAGTCGTGCCCCGTGCCGACGCAAGCGGACACGAGCGGAGCCGAGCCATAAGCCCAAGCCGCACCTGTGTCAAGCGGCGCAGGCACCGCATTGGGTGCGACAAGCGCTTCGCTACGGCATACCATATGAACCACACCCGGGCGCGGGCCTGCCGCCTGCACCGGAACCAGCGAGGGGCAAACATGCAGGCAGACGTGTTGATTCACGGCGCGCAGATGTTCGATGGCACAGGGGCGCCGCCGCGCCAGGCCGATGTCGCTATCTGCGCCGGGCTGATCACCCATGTCGGTGACGGCAGCACCGTGCATGCCGACCAGCAGATCGATGCCCGGGGCCAGGTCGTGGCGCCCGGCTTCATTGACATCCATACCCATTCGGACATCAGCCTGCTGCTCGACGGCCGGGGCCAAAGCAAGGTCAGCCAGGGCGTCACGACCGAGGTCACCGGCAACTGCGGCTTTTCGCCGTTTCCGATCAACCCGGCCCATATGCAACTGCACCTGGACCTGCTGGCCGGTATCGGCGACGACGCGCTGGCGCTGACCTGGACCGACGTCGAGGGCTACCGGCAGGAAGCCGAGCGCCGCGGCATCGCGGTCAACATCGCGCCGCTGGTCGGTCATGGTGCCTTGCGCATCGCCGCCATGGGCGTGGACAGCGCAGTGGCCAGCGCCGAACAACTGGCGACGATGCAGTCGCTGCTGGGCAGGATGCTGGACCAGGGCGCGTTCGGCCTGACCACCGGCCTGACCTATGTGCCTTCGCGTTACGCCCCGACGCAGGAGCTTGTTTCCCTGTGCGAAACACTTGCGCAGCGCCAGCGGCTGTACGCGTCGCACGCGCGCGACAAGGACTTGCACGGCGACGACCATCGTTACGGCCCTCTGGCAGAGGCGCTGGAGCTGGGGCGCAGCACCGGCGCGCGGGTGCAGTATTCGCATGCGGCCATCAACACGCCTTCCGAATGGGGCAGCGCCGGCTTGTGGACCGAGCGCTTCGACACCGCCGTGCAACAGGGTGTGGACGCCGCATTCGACGTCTACCCCTACGACGCGTCGAGTTCAGCCTTGACGCAGTACCTGCCGGCCTGGGTCCAGCAGGGCGGCGTTGCAGCGATGCGCGAACGCCTGTCCGACGAGGCCGTCATGGCGCGGGCGGAAGCCGACCTGGCGCAAGGCTGGTCGGCCAACCGCATACCCTGGCTCTGGGACCGGGTGGTGCTGGCCCGCACCGACGGTGTGCTCGGGGCCAGGGAAGGCCAGAGTATCGAGGCCGCAGCGGCTCAGGCGGGCATGACGCCCGCGCGATTGACGCTCGCGTTGTGCCGCGAAGGCGGCAACCGCATCATGGTCGTGCTGTTCTACCGGACCGAGGAGGACATGCGCACCTTTCTGACCTGCCGCCATTCGGTGATGGGCTCGGATGGCTCGGCGATCTGCTTCGACCAGGGTAGCCGGCAACCGCATCCGCGCAACTTCGGGGCCACGGCCCGGGTGCTCGGGCGCTTTGTGCGGGAGTTGAAAGATCTGGACATGGCGACGGCGATCGCCAAGATGAGCGGCCGGGTGGCCGAACGCCTGCGCATGCACGACCGCGGCACGCTGGCACCCGGCAAGGCGGCCGACATCGTGGTGTTCGACCCGAACGAGGTACGCGACCGCGCCACATACCTGGCGCCGTGCCAGCAATCCAGCGGCATATCACATGTCTTCGTCAATGGCATGGCGGTACTGACCGATGGCAGGCAGACGGCGGCCAGGCCTGGGCGAGTACTGCGCGCGACATCAAACACCCGAGCGAGCGGACCATGACACCCAACTCCTTGCCAGACTGGTTGTCCTTGCGCCAGCAGGTCGCCATCGTCACCGGCGGCGGTACCCACCTGGGCCTGGCGATGGGGACTGCGCTGGCCGAACTCGGCGCCACCGTCTACCTGCTCGGACGGCGCCAGGAGGTGGTGCAGGCCGCCGCCGCCGGGCTCGCGGCAGACGGCCTGTTGGCGTGCGCGGTTGCAGCGGATGCCGCAGATGAAACTGCGATGGAGCAGGTGGTGCAAAACATTGTGCGCGACCATGGGCGGCTCGACATCATGGTCTGCAACGCCGGCGGAGCACATGGCGCGGACATGGCGCCCCATATTTCCGTGGCCGATCTGGAGGCGACCCTGCGCCTGAACGTCACCACCGCGCTGGTCAGCGCGCAAAGCGCAGCCCGTGCCATGATGACCCGACGCAGCGGCGCCATCATCACGATCGGCTCACTGCACGCGGCACTGGGCAGCGACCCGCGCCTGTATGCGCCCGGCTACAAACGCTCGACACAGTCCTACCACGCCGCCAAGGGTGCGATCCTGAACCTGACGCGAGCGCTGGCTTGCGAGCTGGCGGAACACGCCATCACAGTGAACTGCATCAGCCCGGGCCAGATTCCCAAACCCACGCTCAATGCGTTCACGCGCGAGAACTTCCGCAACATGGTGCCGTTGGCGCGACTGGGCGAGCCACGGGACCTCAAAGGTGCAGTGGCGCTGTTCGCGTCACCGGCTGGCAAATGGATCACCGGCCAGAACCTGACCGTCGACGGCGGCTGGTCGGCCTGGTAACAGGCCGGCCTGGCGAATCAGCCGATCTGGGCCAGTTCGCCACCCGGCAACAGGCTGCGACCGCCGCGCGGCCACTCCACCCAGACGCCGAATTCAGTCTGGCCGACAACGTAACCGTCGGTGCGCTGGATCGATCCACCGCGCACATGGTTGACACGGGTACCAGCCTCGAAACGCGGCTGCTCGAACAGGGACTTGAGGAAAAGCAGAATGCTCATGATGGACATCAAATAGAAAAAATAGGGAGGAAACCAGGGGACGAATCAGCTGTGCGCGCGCAGCCATTGGCGCTCGCGGTACTCCAGTTCGGAGGTCGATCGCGCCGAGGCCAGGTAAGTCTCGACAGCGCGTTGCTCCTGTTGGTCGGAGTGGCGCGAATACGCCTGAGTCATGGCACGCATGGCGGACCAGATAAAAAACAGATGGTTCATGATGAGGTTGTCGCCACTGTGTGTCGGGCAACCAAGGTACCTAGGGAAAACCCTGATTATCCATGCGCGAATGCTGCAGCGCACAAATACCTCTGAAAATGAATGGCTTTGGTGCGCCTGTGTTGCCCAGATCCCACACCTGGTGCGACGGGTCGATGAGTTGACCTACGACGCACGCCATTGGTGCACCGAGAAAGCGAGAGAGCAAGAGAGCGAGTTCAGTCCGGGCCGGACGCAAGCCGCCGCAACTGCTCGCGCACCGGTTCGCTGGTCACCGGGCGAACCAGTCGGCCCACCTCCTGCCCGTCGCGCAGGAACACGAGGGTCGGCCACAATGTGACGGCATAGGAGCGACCCAGCACGCGCCCCGAACCGTCCTCGACCTTGATATGGCGCACCTCGGGATGGTCAGCCAGGGCTTCGCTCACCGGGCTCTGTGCCGCCTGGCAGTGGCCGCACCAGTTGGTACCGAATTGCAGCAGCGACAGACCGCGCAGGCAGTCGATCTCGGCACGCGCCGGCTGTTGCGCAGAGTAAGGCTGATTCATCCGACCATTATCGGCTCGTGTCCTCAACCGCAGGGGTCGGCCCGTTGCCAGGAAAAAAGCGCAATGACCGCACCAGGGTTTCCTTGCCAGTGACGCGATTTGCACACAGTCACTGTCGGCGGTAGCATCAGACGAAAAGGAACAGCCCATGCAAGACAAACAGGTTCTCCGGCTGCATGTCCCCGAGCCTTCCGGACGCCCGGGGGACAAGACCGATTTCACCTATCTCCATCTGTCGCCGGCCGGCGTTGTCCGGCGCCCACCGGTGGATGCGACCCCATCGAGCACCAGTGATCTGGCCTACAGCCTGATTCGGGTGCTGGACGATGAAGGGCAGGCGCAGGGTCCCTGGGCTACCGACATCGGTACCGAGCCATTGCGCGCCGGTCTGCGTGCCATGATCAAGACCCGCGCCTACGACGCCCGCATGCTGATTGCGCAGCGACAAAAGAAGATTTCCTTTTACATGCAATGCCTGGGCGAGGAGGCGATCGCGGTTGCGCAGGCACAGGCGCTGCGCGAGGGCGACATGCATTTTCCCAGCTACCGCCAGCAGGGTCTGCTGCTCGCGCGCGACGACGTCGACCTGGTTGAAATGATCTGCCAGCTGATGTCGAACGAGAAAGACCCGATCAAGGGGCGCCAGTTACCGGTGATGTATTCGTACAAGCGCGCCGGCTTCTTCAGCATCTCGGGCAACCTGGCGACCCAGTTCATCCAGGCCGTGGGCTGGGCCATGGCGTCGGCGATCAAGGGCGACAGCAGGATCGCATCGGCCTGGATCGGCGATGGAGCGACGGCCGAGTCCGACTTCCACACCGCGCTGACGTTCGCCCATGTCTACCGGGCGCCGGTCATCATGAACGTGGTCAACAACCAGTGGGCCATCTCCACCTTCCAGTCCATCGCCGGCGGCGAGGCCACGACCTTTGCCGCACGCGGTGTCGGCTGCGGCATCGCATCGCTGCGGGTGGACGGCAACGACTTCCTGGCGGTGTATGCCGCATCGTGCTGGGCCGCCGAACGCGCGCGCAACAACCAGGGCCCGACGCTGATCGAATGGGTCACCTACCGTGGCGGCGCACATTCCACGTCCGATGATCCGTCGCGTTACCGACCCGCCGACGACTGGGCACAGTATCCGCTCGGCGACCCGATCACCCGACTGGCGCAGCACCTGGAACGGCTCGGCGCCTGGTCCGCCCAGGAACAAGAGGCCACGCGCAAGGAACTGGACGCCGAAGTCGGCGCCGCGCTGAAGAAGGCGGAGTCTTACGGCACGCTGTCGGGAGGTCGCATGGCCGACGCGGCAACCATGTTCGACGACGTATTCGAGTCGGTGCCCGCGCATCTGCAGACGCAGCGCCGCCAACTGCTGGGGAACCAAAGATGAACCTGCCAACCCGCTCACTGCGTTCGCTGCCCCCGCGAGGCGTGCATCAGGCCCTTTGGAACGGCCAGGCGGTACTGATATGCAGATGACCATGATCCAGGCCCTGCGCTCGGCAATGGACGTGATGCTCGGGCGCGACGACAACGTCGTGGTCTACGGGCAGGACGTCGGTTACTTCGGCGGCGTGTTCCGCTGCACCGAGGGCCTGCAGGCCAAATACGGCAAGTCACGGGTGTTCGACGCACCGATCTCCGAGGGCGGCATCGTCGGCACCGCGATCGGCATGGCCGCTTATGGCCTGCGTCCGGTGGTGGAGGTGCAGTTCGCCGACTACTTCTATCCGGCCTGCGACCAGATCGTGTCCGAGGCGGCGCGGTTGCGTTACCGCTCGGCGGCTGACTTCACGGCGCCGCTGACAATACGCATGCCGTGTGGCGGCGGCATCTACGGTGGCCAGACACACAGCCAGAGCCCCGAGGCGCTTTTCACCCATGTCAGTGGCCTGCGCACCGTGATGCCATCCAACCCCTACGACGCCAAGGGACTGCTGATCGCCTGCATCGAGAACAACGACCCGGTGATCTTCCTCGAACCCAAGCGCCTGTACAACGGCCCGTTTGATGGTCAGCATGACAAGCCGGCCGTGCCCTGGAAGGACCATCCGCAGGCCGAGGTGCCGGAGGGCCACTACACGGTACCGCTCGACAGTGCCTCGGTGTTCCGCCCCGGTTCCGCGCTGACGGTGCTGACCTACGGCACCATGGTCTACGTGTCGCAGGCGGCAGCCGCGCAGAGTGGCATCGACGCCGAAATCATCGACCTGCGCAGCATCTGGCCGCTGGACCTGGACACTGTCATCGCATCGGTGAAGAAAACCAGGCGCTGCGTCGTGGTGCACGAGGCCACGCGCACCAGCGGCTTCGGCGCCGAACTGGCCGCGCTGGTGCAGGAGCACTGCTTCTACCATCTGGAGGCGCCGATCGAGCGCGTCACCGGCTGGGACACGCCCTACCCCCATGCGCAGGAATGGGCCTACTTCCCTGGCCCGGCGCGCGTCGCAGCCGCGATGCAGCGCTCGATGGAGGCATGACGATGGCCCATCACACCGTCAAGATGCCGGACCTGGGAGAAGGCATCACCGAAGTCGAGGTCGTGGCCTGGCATGTACAGGCCGGCGACACGGTGGCGGAAGACCAGGTGCTGGCCGACGTGATGACCGACAAGGCGACGGTGGAGATTCCCTCGCCGGTGGCAGGCACGGTGGTCCGGCTCGGTGGCGAGGTGGGCGAGGTGCTGGCGGTCGGTGCGACGCTGATCGAGATCGCCACGGTCGGTGAAGGCGCAGCCGAAACAGCGCCTGTGGCCTCAACCGCGGCGGCAACGAAACCCAGGCGCGACACCGACAACGAACCCGCGTCCGCTACCAACCCGGCCAAGCTGGCGGGCAAGGCAGTTACCACCAAGGCCATTGCGTCCCCGGCGGCAGCACCGAAAACGGCGCCCGCAAAGCCGGTCGCTCCTGCCGGCTCGGACGACGCGCCAATTGCGTCGCCCGCAGCGCCGGTTGCTCCTGCCGGCCCGGACGACGCGCCAATTGCGTCGCCCGCAGCGCCGGTTGCTCCCGCCAGCCCGGACGACAGGCCGATTGCATCGCCCGCAGTGCGCCGCCGCGCCTGGGAGCTGGGCGTCGATTTGCGCCAGGTACGCGCAAGCGGCTCCGGCGGCCGCATCATGCAGGCCGACCTCGACACGCATGTGGCGCACCATGGTGCACAAGGCCTTGCCGCAGCCGCGTCGCAGGCGCCCGCCACCGCCACCGCGGCAGCTGCGACGTCACGTACCGGCGAGGACACTGTGCAGGACATCAAGGTGATCGGACTGCGCCGGCGCATCGCGCAGAAGATGCAGGAATCCAAGCGCCGGATTCCGCATTTCACGTATGTCGAGGAATGCGACGTAACCGAACTCGAATCCTTGCGCGCACAACTCAACATTCGCTTCGGCGACGGCCGGGGCAAGTTGACGCTGCTGCCCTTCCTGGTCCGCGCCATGGTGCTGGCAATCGCCGATTTTGCGCAGGTCAACGCGCTGTTCGATGACGAACGCGGCGTGATCACGCGGCACAGCGCGGTCCACCTGGGCATTGCGACCCAGACCGATGCCGGCCTGATGGTGCCGGTGCTGCGCCATGCCCAGGATGGCGACCTGTGGGCAAACGCCCGCGCGATCGGCCGACTGGCCGAATCGACCCGTTCGGGGCGTGCAACCCGCGACGAACTGACCGGCTCGACCATCACACTGACCAGCCTGGGCGCGCTGGGAGGGATCGTGTCCACGCCCATCATCAACGCGCCGGAGGTGGCCATCGTGGGGGTCAATCGCATCGTCGAGCGGCCGATGGTGGTCGCGGGAGCCTTCGCCGCGCGCAAGATGATGAACCTGTCCTCTTCGTTCGACCATCGGGTCGTGGACGGGCAGGATGCCGCGAAGTTCATCCAGGCCGTCCGCGGCCTGATCGAGTCGCCCGGGGTACTGCTGGCCACCTGATCCCGGCGGCGACCTGAAAACCGTTTCCATGCCCGGCCCGATCCTCGAACCATCCGCGCGCCACGGCGTCCCGCTGGCGTTGCGCGGTGCCGTGGCGGTTGTCAGCCTGCGCCGCCCTGTCAAGCGCAACGCGCTGAGCAAGGCCCTGGTCACGCTGATGTTCTCCATCACGCTATCAGCACCCGAAGCCAGGGAGCGGGTGCGCGCCTTCCTGGACGGCAAGGCGGCCAAGGTGCAGAAGTCGTCCTGACGAGCGAACGACATGTCCGGCGCCGGCTTTCGCGCCCTCACTGCCTGCTGTCGGAGCCACCCACGATCGCCAACGGCGAGATCACCGTCAAGGGGTCGGGTTTGATCGGATGCCAACCAGGCCGAGCTGCGAGGCGCAATCCGCAAAAGCCCTGTGCAGTGCGGGCGCTGCCGCGCGGCGGCTGCAAATCAGTTCGCGTGCGACGCCGTCTGCGCCAGGCCCAGCCGCGCCAGCGTATCGGAGGTCGGAATACCGTCCGGGGACCAGCCACGCAGCGCGTAATACTCCGGCAGCATTTCAGGAAGACGCGCGACCAGGCCCTTGGCCGTGCCGCTGGGTGCCGGCTCGGTCAGCAGACGCTTGGGCAAGGAGTCGTCGCTCTTGGTCAGTCCCGCCGCCAGGTTGAACTGCCGCTCCAGGTTCCAGATCCGTTCGCCGGTCTCGCGCATGCGCTGCGCTGTCCAGCCGCCGCCGACGGCAGCGTCGATCTGGCCGGCATACAACTCCTCGGTCACGCCACAGTGGCTGGTGAACGAACACAGGCCGGTGGAATCGATCGCCGCAATGAAGTCCTGCGACTCCTTGACCACCTTGGCCTTGCCGGCAATTTCGGTGGAGCCGAAATCATGGCCGTACGGATTGGCGCGCAGATGGCAGGCGCCTCGGTTGCTGGTGGCATACGCCAGGCCCATGCCCTGCATGCCGCGTCCGTCGTAGGCGGCAAATTCCTGACCCTTGACCGCCATCGACAACTCCGGACGGCCGTATTTCTCGCACAGCAGTTTCGAGCCGAGCGCAATGTCGCGCCCGAAACCCTCGCCCTTGCCGACCAGCTCGGTCAGCTGGCACATGGCTTTCGCATCGCCGAACTTCAAGGACAGGCCACCGGTTTCCTTCTCGGTGATCACGCCGATTTCGAACAGCTCCATCGCCGCGGCGATCGAACCACCGAGCGAGATCGGATCCATGCCGTATTCGTTGCACAGAAAACCGGCGAAGGTGGCCGCATCCATGTCGTCGACACCGACTGCGGCGCCCAGCGCATAGGCGGTTTCGTATTCCAGCCCGCCGGAGGCGCCGTGGTATTGGGGCCGGTCCTTGACGCTCCAATGGGCGGGGTCGATATGGCAGATCCGGCCGCAACCGATGGTGCAGCCGAAGCAGGCGCCATTGCGGATCAGGTTGGTGTGACCATTCTTGTTGGGCTTGTTCATGAAGCTTGCGTTCATCTTCAGCAGGCCCTCGAACTGCACCTCGCGGTTGTTGCGCGTGGGCAAGGCGCCGAAGGTGCCGGTCACGTCCATCATCGGAATGGTGCCGAAGCGGGTCAAGGACTTGCGTCCCTCGCTGCTGGCCAGGGCCTTGGTGGCCGCCTGCACCGCGGTCATGAAGGCCTTGGGATTGACCGGCGTGACACCGACGGTACCGCGCACCGCGATCGCCTTGAGATTCTTGGAGCCCATCACCGTGCCCACGCCGGAGCGCCCCGCCGCGCGGTGCATGTCGTTGACGATACACGCATACCGGCAACCGGTCTCGCCGGCCTGGCCGATGGATGCGACGCGAATCAGGGGGTCCTGGTGCGCCGCCTTGATCGCCGGCTCGGTCTGCCACACGGTCTTGCCCCAAAGATGGGCGGCATCGCGCAATTCGGCCTTGCCGTCCTCGATGTAGAGATACACCGGCTGCGGCGAGCGCCCTTGCAGGATCACCATGTCCCAGCCGGCCTGCTTGAGCTCGCCACCGAATTGCCCACCCGAGTTCGAACAGGCGATGGCGCCGGTCAACGCGCCCTTGGTCACCGCGGACCAGCGCCCGCCGGTGGCGGCCATGGTGCCGGTCAGCGGCCCGGTGGCAATGATCAGCTTGTTGTCGGGCGACACGGCGTCCACCGCCGGATCGATCTCCTCCATCAGGTACTTGGTGGCCAGCCCGCGCTGGCCGAGGTACTCCTGCGCCCACTGCCGGTTCAGCGGTTCGGGCGTACACGTGCCCGCTGTCAGGTCAACCCTCAACACCTTGTGATGCCAGCCCATGATCCGATCCTCCTGTGTCTGTGCGCCCGGTTTCGCTGCATCGCGGGTGCGCAAATCCGTGCAGTCTAATCCAAGGCATCGGCCGGTACCTGGCCATCGATGTAATACCAGCGGCCCTGCTCGCGCACGAAGCGGCTGATCTCATGCATGCGTTCGGCCCGGCCGGCACCGTCACGGCAACGCGCCACGAACTCGACCACACCGGCGTCTCCACGCGCATCGGCGTGGCGCACCTCCAGGCCCAGCCACTTGATCGGGAACAATTCCAGTTCGCCCGGTGCGGTCGAGCCGTGCCAGGTCGCCAGCAGGTAGTCCGGCAGCGCCCTGGCATAGGCACTGTAGCGCGAGCGCATCAAGGCCTCCGGCGTCGGTGCATGGTCGCCCTGCGCCAGTCCGCCATGCCAACGGCCACAACAATCGGCATAGGGCAGGTCCGAGCCGCAGGGGCACGGCGTGCGGCTGTCCGAAGGGTTTCGTTTCATGGCTCTCTGAATATACGGACGAATGCCCGCGGTCCGAGCGAGGGCGCGTCTGCATGATTCGTGGATCGACGACACTGGTATGTCGGCCCCTATTGTGCAGCCAGCACAGAGTGGCCGAAAGCCGATCCGTGTGATGATCGACATCTTTACCGCCACCACAAAGACAACCCCATGGCCTCCAACCACGACGACCTCAGCATGGCCCTGTTCTGCGACTTCGAGAACGTCGCGCTCGGCGTGCGCGACATGAGCCAGGAAAAATTCGACATCAAGCCCATCCTCGAACGCCTGTTGCTCAAGGGCAGCATCGTCGTCAAGAAGGCGTATTGCGACTGGGAACGCTACAAGGGCTTCAAGGCCACCATGCACGAGGCCAATTTCGAGCTGATCGAGATTCCGCATGTGCGCCAGTCCGGCAAGAACTCCGCCGACATCCGGCTGGTCGTCGATGCGCTCGACCTGTGTTACACCAAGTCGCATGTCAACACTTTCGTCATCATCAGCGGCGACTCCGACTTCTCGCCGCTGGTGTCCAAGCTGCGCGAGAACGCCAAGCAGGTGATCGGCGTGGGTGTGCGGCAGTCCACCTCGGACCTGCTGATTGCCAACTGCGACGAGTTCATCTTCTACGACGACCTGGTGCGCGAGAACCAGCGTTCCCAGGCGCGGCGCGAACGGCCGGAGACCCAGGCGCCGTCACGGCGCTCGCCGGACGAGGAAAAGCGGCGCAAGGACGAACTCGAGGGCCGTCGGCGCGCCGGCATCGAGCTGGCAGTGCAAACCTTCGATGCGCTGGTGTCCGAACGGGGAGACACCGGCAAGATCTGGGCCTCGGTGCTCAAAGAGGCGATCAAGCGGCGCAAGCCCGATTTCAGCGAATCCAGCTACGGATTCCGCGCTTTCGGCAACCTGCTCGAGGAAGCGCAGGCCCGTGGATTCCTGTCCTTCGGACGCGATGAAAAATCGGGCGCCTATGTGTTCCGCAGCGCTTCGGCACCGTTGCCGGAGCCTGCGCACGACATGCTGCCGACCACCTCCGGCGCCGAGGCCGTGGAGGCGCCGTTCACCGGCGAAGCGGCGGAACGGCGCGAACCGCGACGCCGCGGCAGCCGCGGCGGCCGTGGCAAGGCGGTGTCGCCGGCCACCACCGATTTGCCGGTGTCGGCATCCGGGCTGCCCGCACAGGAATCGCTGGACCACTCCTACGAGCTGCCAGGGTCCGCCGACGACGCATCCCTGGACGAGGCAGCCGCAACGACACCGACACGCAAGACTGCCCGCAAAACCGCCAGCCGCAGCCGGCGTCCCCGCAAGACAGCCGCCGAGCCCAAGTCCGACCCGGACTGAAACGCGGTGAGGCTCAGTCCTGCCTGGGCGGCTCGGCCGGCAGGACCCGGCGCACCTGCAAGTCGGCCAGCGCCGCATACAGCGGCACGCTGACCAGCCGGGAGATGCCGCTGGCGAGCAAGGCAGCTGCCATCAGACTCAGCACCAGGCCGTGACCGTCGACCATCTCCATCACGATGATGAAAGAGGTCATCGGCGCTTGGGTCACCGCGGCCAGGAAAGCCGCCATGCCCACCGCAATCAAGGTGGTCGAGGGCACCCCCAGCAAAAACTGCGCGATGTCGCTGCCGATGCCACCACCGATCGCCAGTGACGGCGCGAAGATGCCGGCCGGCACGCCGGCCCAGGTCGTGATCCAGGTGGCCAGGAACTTGAACAGGAAGAACAGTCCGAACGAATCGTCGACACCATCGAGCAGGCCCCGGGTATGCAGATAGCCGCTGCCAAAGATCGATCCGTTGCTGGCTACGCCGAGCACCGCAACCGCCAACCCGCACAACGCGGCGAAACGCACCGGGAAGCGGGCCCGGGTCCGGCTGAACCAGTCGGTCGACTGGCCGGACAACGAGATGATCAGCAGCCGTGCGAACAGGCCGCCGGCCAGACCACAGGCGATGGTGACCAGCAGCCCCGGCCACAACATGTGCAGGTCCAGCCGGTCGACCCGGATCGCGCCGACGATGCCGAAGTAACTGGTGTTGCCAAACACCGAGACCGACATCAGGCCGCCCAGCACGATCGCCGCCATGATCAGGCCGTTGCTGCGTTGCTCGGGACGGCGCGAGAGTTCCTCGATCGCGAACATGATGCCGCCCAGCGGCGTGTTGAATGCGGCCGCGATACCGGCCGCGCCACCGGCGATCAGCAGACCATGGTCGGACACAACACCGCGTTTGGGCAACCACTGGCGGCAACTGTGCATGACCCCGGCACCGATCTGCACCGAAGGTCCCTCGCGGCCGAGCGACAGCCCGGCCAGCATGCCCAGGGCCGTCAACACCATCTTGGAGACGGTCAGCCAGATCGAGACGAAGAAATGCCGCATCGGCGCATGCACCTCCGGCGCCAGCGCCGCCATCACCTGCGGAATGCCGGAGCCCGCGGCTCCGGGAGCGAAGCGGCGTGTCAGCCAGACGATGATGGCGGTCATGACCGGCGTCCACAACAGCGGCGACCACCAATGCGCCTGCTGCACAGCACGGAAATGCTCGAACGCAAACTCGCACATCCAGGTGAAGAGCACGACGGTCAGACCGGCCATGCTGGCGAAGGCCAGCACCACCGCCCGGGCCATCCACAAGCGCCAGTCGTACAACTCCCCCCGCAGCGATTGCAAGAAATGGGGATGTTGTTTCGGTTCCGGCATGGGTGGCGCACCGTCCTCGGGCGGTCGAACCACTGTAACGCATGTGACCGGCAACCCACTCGCTTTGCGCTGCGACATGCGCTGTGCGCAGCGCCCCCGAGCGCTGCGACGCGCCGGCATCGATCGATCAATCGAGGACAATCGCAGCGGCCATTCCATGCCACACTCGTGGCCTCTTGCAACCGGGAGACACCTGCATGCCCCACCCATCGGACAACCCTCAAGCCCCGTTCGACGCCGTGGCGGTCGTGCGCCAGCGGGTTCCCGGTTTCCAGCCACGGGTCGCACTGGTGCTGGGTTCAGGCCTGGGTGGACTGGCCGACCGGATCGCCGACCCCGTGACCATCGCCTACCGCGACCTGCCGGGTTTTCCGGTATCCACGGTGCAAGGCCATGCCGGCGAACTGTTGTGCGGCACGCTGGGCGGCGTCGCCGTGATCTGCATGAAGGGTCGCAGCCATTTCTACGAAGGCAAGGGCGCCAACGTGATGACGTCCGCGATCCGCACCTTCCAGCGGATCGGCTGCAAGTCCATCGTGTTGACCTGCGCAGCCGGGTCGCTGCGTGCCGAGGCCGGCCCCGGCAGCCTGGTGGCACTGACCGACCATATCAACCTGCTGCCGGGCAATCCGCTGATCGGTGTCAACGACGAGCGTTTCGGCCCGCGTTTCATCAGCATGGCCAACGCCTACGACCCGGGCCTGCGCCAGACGCTGCAGCAGTCGGCGCAGGCGCTGGGCTTTGCGTTGCATGAAGGCGTTTACCTGGCCTGCAGCGGCCCCAGCTTCGAGACGCCGGCCGAGATCCGGATGATGCGTACCCTGGGCGCCGACCTGGTCGGCATGTCCACCGTGCCCGAGGTCATCTCGGCGCGCCATTGCGGCCTGTTGGTGCTGGCGATCGCCACCGTCACCAACCTGGCCGAAGGCATGTCCGACCTGCCGTTATCGCACGAACAGACTCTGCACTACGCGGCCGTCGGCGCCAAGGACCTGATGCGGCTGCTGCCGGCCTACCTCGAGCGGCTCGCCGCCGGCGGCTGAATCACCAGACCGCGTGCCCGCCGTGACACACGCAACTTCCTGCTGAACCGGATGACATGAACGCCATTGCCCGCAATACCGGCCTGCCGCTGGACCTGTCCCTGATCGAATCGGTGCGTGTGAACGCCAATGCCGTGACCCGGCGCGTCCAGTCGCTGGCTGCCCGGCGTTCGCAGAAGAAGCATTACCAGGCCGCCTGGCTGGTACGCGCGATCCAGTGCATGGACCTGACCAGCTTGTCGGGCGACGACACGCCGGCACGGGTCCTACGCCTGTGCGCCAAGGCGCGCCAGCCGCTGCGCGCCGACCTGATGGCCGCGCTCGGACTCCAGCGTCTGGCCACCGGCGCGGTCTGCGTCTACCATGAGATGGTGGCACCTGCGGTGCAGGCGCTGCACGGCCACGCCATACCGGTGGCTGCAGTGTCGACCGGATTTCCAGCAGGCCTGACCAGCATGGAAACACGATTGCGCGAGATCGAACTATCGGTGCAGGCCGGTGCGCGCGAGATCGACATCGTGATCTCGCGGCGCCATGTGCTCACCCGCAACTGGGCCGCGTTGTATGCCGAGATGCGAGCCTTTCGCACCGCCTGCGGCGATGCCCATGTGAAGGCGATCCTGGCTACCGGCGAGCTGCAGACGCTGGACAACGTGGCCCGGGCCTCCTGGGTCTGCATGCTGGCCGGCGCCGATTTCATCAAGACCTCCACCGGCAAGGAAGGCGTCAATGCCACGCCCGAGGTCTCGCTGGTCATGGTGCGTGCGATTCGCGACTATCTGGCTCTCAGCGGCTTCAAGGTCGGCTACAAACCCGCGGGCGGCATTTCCAGCGCCAAGGCGGCACTGCAATACCTCGCGCTGATGAAGGAGGAGCTCGGCGACGACTGGCTGCAGCCCGAGTTGTTCCGCTTCGGCGCCTCCAGTCTGCTGACCGACATCGAACGCCAGCTCGAGCATTTCGTCACCGGCCGTTACTCTGCCGCCCACCGGCACGCGATGCCCTGAGAGACCTTTCCGTGCCCACCCCCATGCCCACCATCGCAGACATCCTCACCACCATGGATTACGGCCCGTCACCCGAGTCGCCCGAAACCGCCCTGGCCTGGCTGGCCAGCCAGAAGAGCCGGTTTGGCCTGTTCATCGACGGCCGCTGGATGGCGGCAAAGGAGCGGTTCGACACCCGCAACCCGGCCAATGGCCAGTTGCTGGCCCAGGTCGCCCAGGCCGGCAAGAAAGACGTGGATGCGGCCGTGGCCGCCGCAGCCGCCGCGCTCAGGCCCTGGCAGGCGCTCGGAGGCCATGGCCGTGCTCGCCATCTGTACGCACTGGCGCGCGCGCTGCAGAAACACAGCCGGCTGTTCGCGGTACTGGAATGCCTGGACAACGGCAAGCCGATCCGCGAGACGCGCGACATCGACATACCGCTGGCGATCCGCCATTTCTACCACCATGCCGGCTGGGCCCAGTTGCTGGACTCCGAGCTGGCGGCCTACCGCGCGGTCGGCGTCGTGGGCCAGATCGTGCCGTGGAATTTCCCGTTGCTGATGCTGGCCTGGAAGATCGCACCGGCACTGGCCTGCGGCAATACCGTCGTGTTCAAGCCGGCCGAATTCACACCCTTGAGCGCGCTGCTGTTCGCGCATGTGTGCGCCGAAGTCGGACTGCCGCCTGGCGTGGTCAACATCGTCACCGGCGACGGCCGCACCGGCCAGGCCATCGTCGACCATCCGGGCATCGGCAAGATCGCATTCACCGGCTCAACCGAAGTCGGACGCCTGATCCGGGAGGCGACCGCCGGCACTGGCAAGAAGATCAGCCTGGAGCTTGGCGGCAAATCGCCCAATATCGTGTTCGCCGATGCCGATCTCGACAGCGCAGTCGAAGGAGTTGTCGACAGCATCTGGTTCAACCAGGGCCAGGTTTGCTGCGCCGGCTCGCGGCTGCTGGTGCAGGAAGGCGTGCAGCAGCGCTTTCTGGAGAAGCTGCGGGCACGCATGAAGACGATCCGCGTCGGCGACCCGCTGGACAAGTCGACCGACATGGGCGCGCTGATCGACGCCAGCCAGCAAAAGCGGGTTGCGCGGTATGTGGCGCTGGCACGCGACGACGGTGCCACCGTGTGGCAGTCCGACACTCGGCTGCCAAAGTCCGGATGTTTCTATCCGCCCACGCTGATCTCCGACATCGGCACGGCCAGTGCCGTGGTGCAGGAGGAGATCTTCGGCCCGGTGCTGGTCGTACTGCCATTCCGCACGCCGGCCGAGGCAGTGGAGCTGGCCAACAACACGGTGTACGGCCTGGCGGCCAGCATCTGGAGCGAGTCGATCAGCCTGGCACTGGACGTGGCGCCCCGCCTCAAGGCCGGCGTGGTCTGGATCAACACGACGAACCAGTTCGACGCCAGCTGTGGCTTCGGCGGTTACCGCGAGTCCGGCTTCGGCCGCGAAGGAGGACGCGAAGGTCTGCTCGAGTACCTGGTCGCGCGCGACGACGATGCCCGGCCGGCGCGGCCACAGAGCCTCAAGACGGGGCGGCTGGTCGCCTCGGCGCCGGCGATCGACCGCACTGCCAAGCTCTATATCGGCGGCAAGCAGATGCGGCCGGACGGTGGCTACAGCCGCACCTTGAGCCTGAACGGCCAGCCGGTTGCCGTCCTGCCCGAAGGCAACCGCAAGGACATCCGCAACGCGGTCGAAGCGGCGCGCAAGGCCGCAGGCTGGGAACGCAGTGCTGCCCACGCCCGGGCCCAGGTGCTGTATTTCCTGGCCGAGAACCTGCAGGCGCAACGCGATCGTTTCGTGCAGACGCTGTCGCTGCTGCAGACCGCGCGGCAGGCGGGTGGTGAATTCGACGCGGCAATCGAGACCTTGTTCTATTACGCCGCATGGGCCGACAAGTTCGATGGCCAGGTGCACCAGCCGCCGATACACGGCATCGTTACCGCACTGCATGAGCCACTGGGCGTGATCGGCATCGTCTGCCCCGACGAGGCTCCGCTGCTCGGACTGCTCGCACTGGTCGCGCCGGCGATCGCACTCGGCAACCGGGTCGTGGTGTTGCCGTCGACGCATCTGCCGCTGATCGCCACCGACCTGTACCAGGTGCTGGATACCTCCGACCTGCCCGATGGCGTCGTCAACATCGTCACCGACGCCGGCAAGACGCTGGCATCGGTGCTGGCCGACCATGCCGACGTCGATGCGGTGTGGCGCCACGACGGCGATGCAGCGGGTTGCGCCGAGGTCGAGAAACGCTCGGCCGGCAACCTCAAGCGCACCTGGGTCAGTGGTGGCCGTGGCCGCGACTGGGCCAGGCCCGGCCAGGGTCGCAGCCTGGAATTCCTGCGCCAGGCCAGCCAGGTGAAGAACGTGTGGGTGCCGTACGGGGTTGGATGAACGAGCCTCTCAGGCGCGGCCCTGTGCCAGCGCCCGATAGGCGCGTTCGACGTTGACCACCACCTTGATCTTCTCGGCGTTGACCGGCGCACGGATCGCGTAACGTGACTCGCTCACGTCCCGGTGCAGGTATTGCAGCAGCGGCATGCCACCCGGATTGACGACGCTGACCACATGGGCATCGTGCGCCCGGGGCCCGCGCTTGACCACCACTGCCCGCTCGCCGTTGACCAGCTGCACATAGGTGCCCGGAGGATAGAACCCGACCGTCGTGGCCACGGCCGACGCCAGCACCGGCGCCACACCGGACGCGTTGAGCACCATCGACCGTGCCGCGCCCAACGGCGACATTGCCAGCCGGGTCTTGCGTGCGGCCATCTTGGCGACGAACATATCGGCGACCCGCAACAGGTGACGCTGCTGCAGGTTCTCCGGCAGCGCCGACAGGGCATCGGGATCATGGTGCCAGCGCACGATGTCCAGCGCATGGACATCGTCCATGCCCATCGCGGCCAGCATGTCCAAGCCGAGCACGGGATGGTCGCGTATCAGCTGACGCTGCGATTCGCTGGGCATCGCATTTTGCGTGGCCAGGCGGTCCTGGGCCTGCGCCATGCCGACGTTCATGGTCAGCGCGGCGCGAAACAACGAGGCACGTTGCGCTCCTGCGAAGCCGACCCTGACCGCGGTGAGTTCGCAGACCACAGCCGACAACAAGGCATGCGAGGCGCAATACCCGAGCCGCGGGTCCGACAAGGTCTGGAACAATACGAACAGGCTCGCATCGGGCTCGCGTTCCAGCAGATCCAGCGCATGATGACGCAAACGCTCGAGGCGATCCGCGCACGGCTCGGCTGTTTGCGCCTGGTACAACAGGCCTTGCAGACGGTCGCGCAACTCCATCCAGCCACCCGACATGTCGTCCTCCTGCGCAAGGAAATCGGAATCCGGTATTTCGGCGGGCATGGTCAGGCGCGACATCGCGTCGGCGCTGCTGCCATCGCGCAGCATCTCGTGCAACACGCGCTCGTAACCGCGGGTCCAGGCCAGCGCATCGCCTTCGGTGATCGAGGCCTCGTGGGCGGCGAGGATGTCCCGATGCTGTTCGGACTGCAGGCTGTGGCCCCGTCGCAGCAGCAACTTGCCGGTCTTGTCCCACAGGTCGACCGGAATGTTTTTTCCGATCTCCAGCAGATCGATGGGAACGGGAACATATTGCATCGGGGCGTGGCACGTGGGACGGTGGGTGGACGGCGTCCGATCATATTTCAACTGCGCGGCGACCACGACCGTACCCGAGCTGTTGCAGCTTGCTTCAGGTCCGCGTCGGCGCGGGCCAGCGACTTCTCGACGCGGCCCAGCAGGCGCGGTGGGCAAATCGTCTCAGCCACTCAAAACGGCCGGAAACCGCCGACAGATAGTTCGAAAGAACCGGAATTTCAAAGGCTGTAGTTCAACAACGCCAAGTGCTCGAACACGGCGCCAGCTTCGGGACGGGTGTTTGGCTCAACTCTCCCACGCACCACCCCTACCCTCGCTGCAATCTCGACCTGGGCAAATGAGCATCGCAATCCGACGAGCATCGTGGCACTACATCAACTTCCCGAAGGAAGCGAGCATCGCGCCGAAATCCAAATCGTGGGTCATCACCACAAAGACGTTCTGCTTGCGCAAGCGAGCCAGTCCCGGTGGGCCCGAAAACACGCCTTTTGAAAAACCGGTGCCAGACCAATCCCACCCCACGCACAGGCCAACCCGAGCCACCGGCGACCACGGGCACTGCAAGCTTGATCTTCCAACTCCACGAGAAAGTCATGCCGCCAGACTCAATCCGCACCCGGCGATGCGGCATCCAGCGCGTCGAGGTCGGCCAGGTCCTTGTGGCGCCCCGATGCACGTTTGTTGGTCTTGAAGTCTTCCAGCGCAATGAAATTCAGACTCTGCCCATCCAGAGCCACAACAAAGCGCCGCTCAAAGCTCGGCGCAAACGCGACGCCGTCAATACTGGTGAGCAAATCGATACGGCGTGGCGGGTAGCCCAATTGAACGACGCGGTTGGGCGTTATCAGGTCTTCCAGGCCAATGCCCAGCGCCCCGAAGCCAAACTGGTCCAGCGCGGCAAGCAGGCGCCGGGCATTTGCCGAGTCTGTTCCGATCCAGAAATCCAGGTCACCGGTGTACCGTGGATGGCCGTAGGCCGCCAGCGCATAACCGCCAACAATCAGGTAGTCAACCCGGTTTGAGGTGAGTAATGCAACAAACTCTTTGAAGTCTTCGTTGAGCATCCTGGCTCCCCATTTGCTGCCGCAGCAATTCCACGGCAGCCAGCCGCGCTGCCACTGGCTGAGACAGCCAGTACTGCAGATCCCCCGAGGCCCTGCGCTCATCGGCGTGCAAAGCTGCTTTTTGAACAACGCGTTGCATGGTCATGGGTGGATTGTCGGTGATTCCATTCGTTGCGAGCACCGTGGCGGCGCGTCGCTGCCATCAGGCCCGAGGGGCGGTGAAGCGTGCCAGCAGATCGGCGTGCTGCCGCGGCCACGCCGCAAGCGCGCTGTCGTCGCCGTCAAAGACACCGCGCATGAAGGCCACTACCAGGCCCTGCGTTGCCAGCTTCACGCGCGGGTTCAGCGTGGCGCCGCCAGTGCCCAGGCGGTCGGTGAACATGCTGTGCGAACCGCCCTCGTACACCGCCAGCCACTTGCGCGCGCCGCCCGTGGCCTCGAAAACCTTCACGCGGTCTTCGGCCGCGCTGAAGTAGCCGGGAATGCGGATCACATCTTCCGTGGCGGTCACGTGCAGGCTGGGCACGGCCACGCTGGCCAGGATGCGGCTGGGGTCGCTCTCGCCATAAAACGGCGGCGCCGAGATGACGATGGCCGCGCGCACTCGGGCATCGGCCAGCTCGACGACCGCGCCGTCGCGCAACGCACGTGCACCGCTGGCCAGCAGCGCGGTGTTGGCACCGTAGCTGTGGCCGGCAGCGACGATGCGCTGGCTGTCCAGGCGGCCGGCCAGTTCATCGGCCAGCAGCGTGTCGAGCGCAAACCGCAGGTCTTGCACGCGAGCCACGGCTTCCTGCGATTGCGCCGCTCCCTGCAAGCGGCCGACGAGGCCAAAGATGCTGCCCATCCAGAGCGCGCGGTCGCTGCCCACGTGCTGCAAGTGCAGGCTGGCGATACCCTGACGCGCGAAGTGCTGGCCCAGCCAGCTGTAGCCGCGGCGTGATCCGCCGATGCCGTGCGAGAACACCACCAGCGGCAAGCGCGTCTCGTACTTCGGCAGATAAAGCCGCACCGGCACGGCGCGCTGCCTGGCAGCGTCGGTCCAGTCGAGATCCAGCGTGTCGAAAGCCAGGCCCAGGGCCCCGGCATTGGCCCAGGCCATGCGTGTGGTAGCGAAGGCCGCCAACGTGGCGGCGACCCCCACCCGAAGGCAGCGGCGTCTTTGTGGATTCATGCAGAGGTGTCCGAAATCTACGGGTTGACGGGTCGTGCGGGCCGGCGCTCGCTGGGCATATCTGCCGGGGTCCAGTTGGTCCTGCGGGCTGTTGGGTGAGAATGTCCATCAGCACTTCGGGTTGATTGCACTGCGAATGATGCCCCAAGTTTTCCAGCTTCACCGTCCAAGGGTTGCTCGGAAACGCCTCGAACGGCGCGGCAACTGTCGGGGTCTGTTGATCCAGGCGTTGGCGCACGGAATCACCCACGCTAAAAGGCTGGCCATCCAGCTTCATGTCATCGGATCCAGCAGGAGCGTGCACCGTGTCCATCATCTGCCAATGGCGAGAATGGTTGTCGATGCGTCGGTCGCCGCCGCATGGATTCTTCCTGACGTGTGGAAATCGTCACCGTGGCTGCTTGACATCGGAAATTTGCTGCCGGGCGCTCAGTGGCGCAGGCGATGGAGGCGACCCTCGCGCCGCTCGGCTCCGCAGCCTGCGCGACAACTTCGCCGGCGGCTGCGAGGCGTCGGCGATCACGGCGCGCGCGGCGGCAGCTTCTGCGCGTCGAGCTTGTCCCTGTACTCCTGCAACAGGTTCTCGATCGCGACTTGCCGGATGCCGGTGAACGGCTCGAGCCGCAACACCGTGTCGGTGGCACTGCGGTCCTGGCATTGCCCGATCAGATCACGACCATGCCGATACAGCATCTGGTTCTTGTCCTCGCACTGCGCCAGACCCGCGTCGCGGCGTACCTGAGCCGCTGCAGCCTGTTTCAGGTCCGCATCGGCGCGGGCCAGCGACTGCTGGGTACGGGCCAGCGACTCCTCGACGCGGCCCTGCGACAACCGGGCCGCGGCCAGTTCCCGCTCGAGCACGTCCTTGCCTGCCTGCAATCCGTTGCGATCGGCCGTCATGCTCTGCAGTTCCTTCGCCACCCCGTCGTGACGGGTCTGCCATTGATCTTGCTGCGCCTGCTCCTGCCGCTCGCGCACCCGCGCCCGCTGCACCGCGCCAGCCAGCTGTTGGCGTTCGCGCTCCAGCGCCTGCTTGTCCCGCTCCGCGGCCTCCAGGCTTGCGGCAAGCGAGTCGTTCTCCTGGCGCATCTGCTGAACCATCTGCTGCAGCTGCCGCAAGGCTTCTCGCTCGCGCGCCGCGCGCGGGTCCTGCGCCACAGCGGGAGCGCTGCAGGCCACGGCCAGCAGCACCAGCACCACCAGCAGCGCCGAACGCAACGGGCCGGCCAACCGGAACATCAGTCCACCCCCGTCGCATAGGGTCGGCTGCGCAGCACGGACACCTTTCGGCGATCAGGATCCGCTCCGGCCAGCCGCAAACGCGCCGCCAGCGCCGGCCGCTGCAGGAACTCCGCCCAGTACAGCGCGCTCAAGCCGTTGCCGTCGGCCATGTCCGGCTGCACGCCGCGGCGCAGCAACAAGTCGAGCATGGCCGCCCGGTCCTGGCTGACACAGACGATCAGCAGGTTGTCTCCGGCGCGGTCCACGACCCGCGTGTCCGCGCCGGCGTCCAGCAATTGGCCGGCGACGGCGAGCCGACCGGTCTTGACTGCATTGAGCAGCGCGGTCTGGCCATTGCCGCCGACCGCATCCGGATTCGCGCCCTGGCGCAGCAACAGGCGCACCACGGCTTCGTGGCCGCGCAGCGCCGCGGCCGCCAGCGGCGGCATCTCGCCACCGCGGCCATTCAGGTGTGCGCCCGCAGCGACGAGGGCACGCACCAGGGTTGCGTGACCCTCGCGCGCCGCGAGCAGCAGCGGGCCGTTGCCCCAGGCATCGACGGTATTCACGCGCGCTCCCCCGGCCAGCAGAACCGTGGCCTGCGCCAGGTCACCGTCCGCCGCCGCGCGCATCAACGCCTGGTCGGCGGGCAGTTGCTCCCCGGGCGAGGTGTCCCGCGCGCTGGCCTGCAGTCGCCTGTGGAAATCGTCCGGCGTGCGGAATCGTTCGATGTCCTGCGGTGTCAGGAATCCGGATTCCAGCCGTTCACGGTAGGCCTTGTCCTGCGGCGGCATGGCACACCCGGACACCAGCGCCAAGAATGCCAGCACGGACCCGGCCGGGACCCCGCGCCGGGTGATGGCATCAGAAACGCGCATTGAAGTAGAGCTGGAACACATCGGTCGACAACGGCAGGCCGCGGATCTCGTTGCTGGACAACCAGCGCGCGCTCAACCAGGTGTTCTTGCTCAGCGCGTACTGGGCGCCGACGATGAATCCTCTGTTGTTGGTTCCGCCCAGGTGGAAGTCGGAATCGGTGAACGCATCGACAACCGCGTCTGCGCCCAGCCGGCGGTAACCCAGCGATAGCTGCCAATCGCCCTTGAGCAACATGTCCGGCATGCCCACCGTCACCTGCGCCAGGTAGCCGGTAAGGTCGGGATCCAGGTTCAGGCCGGTGCGCGCCAGTGTCTTGCCGCGGCTAAAGCCGATGTTCCTGACATAGTCGGCACTGAGCACGACATGCACCGGGCTGAACAGGTTGAGGTCGACCATGCCAGTCACGTTCAGCACACGGTAGTCGGAGGCCAGCGCGAACAAGGTGTTCGTGGGGTCGCCCGTGTTGGCGATGTTGAACAGGGTATTGCCCTTCTGGCGCGCGTCGGGTGCGGTCTTGTTGCTGGTGGTCAGGCCGAACGGGTTGCGCTCGCCGGCGATGTTGCGGTAGTCGTAGATGGCCAGGCCCAGCTTGGCGCGGGTGTTGAGATCCGGTATCCACTCCGTGCCGACCTGCACGCCCAGCAGCCACTTGCTCTTGGCATTGACGGACGCGGAGCGCTCGATCTCCTGCAGCGGAAACGCGCCGAGCGTGGCAAACGGCCGCCAGGCACTGGTCGATTGCGCAAATGGATCGATGTGCACCGCCGCGCCTTCGAAATTGAGGTCGTCGTCCCAAACCAGGCTGGAGCTGAACCAGGGGTTGGGCATGCGTCCCGCGGTCGCGGTCAGCCACGGCAGCACCGTGTCGGAATGGGCCTTGACGAATGCGCGATCCAGCACGAAGCTGTACTTGTTGCCACTCTGGCCCAGCGTCTGGTTGGTCGACACCGGATCGTTCAGCGTGCCAGTGGCCAGCCGCAAGCCGGCCGCAATCTCCGGCGTGATGCGTGCGCTCAGACCCAGCCGGGCCCGCAGGCGAAAACGGTCCCGGTCCTCGGTCGTGTTGCTGACATTCTGTCCCTGCACCTGCTGGAAGACCTCCGGGGCGTTGTTCTTCGAGAACCGGTCGCCCTGGTAGCCCATGCGGATGTCGCCCTCCCACTTGAGCCGGTCCGCCCACTCCGGCACCGCGTTGGCGTCACCCCAACGCTCGACCTTGGCCTGGGCGACCACCTCCTCGCGCACCTGGTCGGCGATCTGTTTGCGCACCGCTTCGGGCACGTACTGCACCCGGACCACGGTTTCCTCGGTCTTCTGCCGCGCGGCCACCAGGTCACGCGCCTTGGTCTCGGCCTGCTGAACCAGCGCGTCGGCCTTCTCCTGTGTGAAGACACCCTGCTGCACCAGCATCTGGATCAGGTTCAGCGTGGTCTGGCGCAAGGTTTCCAGTTCGGCGCGCTCGTCGGCCCAGGCTGACGACGTGCCCAGCAACACCGGCAGGACAATGCCGATCCAAGTCATTTTCAACGCGCGTTTGTGCTTCATGTGTGCCAAGGTTCCTGAAAATGATTGCGGCCTGTCATCCGCGTGCGGTGATGCGCAGCCGCACCGGTTGCGGCATGTCGCCGGGCGCGCCTTCTCGCAGCGGGTCGAGGCGTCGCAACGCGGCGCGCAGGGCCTCGTCGAGCGTCGGATCGCCGGTCGACTCGACCAGCTCCACCCGCGTCACGACGCCCCGCCCGTCGATCCAGACGTTGACCGACGCCCGGTAGTCCTGGTGATCCAGGCTCTTGTCGCGCGCCACCGCGTCCTGGATGCGCTCCTTGACCAGCGCGCCGTACCAGGCGTACTGGTTCACGGCCGACCGACCGCCACCGCCGCCACCACCGCCGATGCTGCCGATCAGGTCGGATCCACCCTTGCGCGCGGCCAGGCCGAAGGCGTCGCCGCCGGCGCCACCGGCCGCGTCCAGGCCCAGCGCGGGCCCCGGAGGTGGCGCCTCGGGTTTGGCCTCGGGCTGGTTGTCGGGCTTGGGGATCTCCTGCTTTTGCGGCACCTCCATCTTGGGCACGGGCTCCATCTTGGGCGGCTCCACCTTGGGTGGCGGCGGCGGCGGGGGCGGCGGCCTCACGAGAGAGATCTGCTGCACCGTGCGCCGGGGACTGCCGCTATCGACCTGGATCAGCTGCTGGATCAGCCACCATGCTGCAGCGGCAAGCAAGACCAGGCCCAGCAACACCATGCAGACCGGCCCCCAACGCCGCAGTGATCCTGCAACGGCATTCACCGGACCAGGCGCTGGGTGACCAGGCCGATCTGGGTCAACTCGACCCGGCCCAGCATGTCCAGCACCTCCATCACTTTCTGGTATTGCACCGACGAATCACCCTTGACCACGATCGGAAACTCGGGCGTTACGGCCTTGATCTGCAGCAGCCGCGACTCAAGCTCCTGCAGCGATGCGACCGGATAGGCGTCCAGGTACAGGCTGCCGTCCTGCGTGATCGTGATCGCCTTGGTGGTTGGCTTGGCCAGGCTCGGCGAATTGCTGGCCTTGGGCAGGTTGACCTTGATGCCCTGCACGGACGCCGTGGTCATGATGATGAAGATGACCAGCAGCACATACGCCAGATCCAGCATCGGCGTGATGTTGATGTCGTCGTACAGCGCACCGTCTTCCTGGGCTTTGGCCATGTTCGTCAGCCTCCGTAGTTCTCGGCCATGCGGGTCACGAACTCGTCGACGAACACATGCATGTCGGCCGAAATGTCCTTGATCCGGGTCATCAGGTAGTTGTAGCCAAACAGCGCCGGGATCGCCACGCCCAACCCGGCCACCGTCGCCACCAGCGCTGCCGCAATGCCCGGCGCGATCGCGTTCACGTTCACGTCGCCCGCGGCGGCGATCGCCGCAAAAGTGATCATCACCCCCACGACCGTGCCCAGCAGGCCCAGGAACGGACCGCCGGAGATGGCGATGGTGAGCAACACCATGGCCTTGTTCAGGCGCTGGCCCTCCCGCGTGAGCTGGGCGTCCAGGCTGGCACGGATCGCGTTCATCGAGCGCGCCGAGATCGTTGGCATCGCGCCTGCGCTGTCGCCGGTGGCGTCGAAGCGGTGCTTGAGTTCGGTCACACCGACGTGATAGATGCGGTAGAGCGGGGAATGCCGGAAGTCATCGCCCTTCTGGGCCAGCAGATCGAGCGACCCGGCATGTGAGGCCAGGTCATCATCGAGTTCGGCCAGCCCGCGCGTCATGTTGCCGAAAGCCTGCGCAAACAAGGCATTGGACCGGCTGACCCGGCCAAGCAAAAACGCCTTGGCGAACATCACCCAGAGCGCGACCACGAACATCAGCATGCACACGATCACAACCACCCAGCCGTCGATAGTCACGTTGCGCATCGTCACCGCCAAGTACGACGTGCTTTGCGTCGCGTCCGTGCGTTCGTCCGCACCGATCTGCACCAACGCTCCGGCCTGCGCCTGCGACGCCACCTGCGCCGTCAGCCAGCTGGCGGACCGGGCTGCGGAAGCGACCTGGATCTCGTCGATGTCACCGGACAGACCACCGCCGATGCGCAGCAACGGCTGCGCCTGCAACGGCCCCGGTAGCGTAGCCGCCGGCTTGCCGTCCAGGTACAACTGGTAGTCGGGCCCGGCCGTGACTGCGACATGGTGCCAGGCATCCTTGCCCAGCGGGGCGGCACCGCGCGCGGTTGCGCCCTTCAGTGACAGTAGCGGCAACCCGCCCGACAGGCTGACGCGCAGGTCCCCCCAGGCCAACAGCTCGCCATCGAGTTCCACCGGCCGTACCCACGCCGAGAAGGTGAATCCGGACGGGGACTGCAGCGCCGGCAGGCTCAGTTCCAGGCCGGTACCTGTTGTGAGCCGGGCTGCGCCGCCGATCAATCCCACGAGCACCGCACGGGCCTCACCCTTGACGGGCACATGGTTATTGCCCGTGGCGTCCTGCGGCGGGCCCTGCGCCTCGCCCAGGTGGTAGACCAGCAACTGGGCGGCGTCATAGCCGCCGTTGGCGTCCGTGGCCGCCAGGGATTTCTCGTTGCCGTAATAAAGCCAGATGTGCTGGGCCGCGTCGCCAGCCGCCAGTCGCGGCAGATGCACCCAGACGACCGCCAGCTCATTCAAATTGTCGTAGCGCTCGATCTGGAACTTGAGCGGCGTCTTGTCGTCCTGGGCCACGAACCGCAGGTCCGCGCCGTCCTGGCGGGCGGCGAAGAAATCGAAATTGCCCGTGGACAGCCGCACCAGTACCGGTACTGCCGTCACGTCGGCTGCGATGCCGGCGGCGGGCGCATTCAGCACGACTTTCTTGCGAGCCGACCAGTCCGCATTCCACCAGGCCTGGGCCGACAACGGCGCCAGCAGCGCCAAAGCTATCAAAACGACAAAACGGTTCATGAGTGGCCAGAAGATGAAAGAGAAGGCAAGCGGGCTGCCGCAAACTGCAGCTTAGGCATGCCATATGGCAATTTGCCGTCACGGTAGCCGCGCGAAATGATCCGAACGGACTACGCCGCATGCGGCACAGGCACCGCCAGCGCGCAAAATCGGTTCGTGCTGCCAATACCTTACGGTCGCAACTTGCGCCTGTTGGCCTCCGGTGCCGCCAACAGCGCAGACTCACGGTGCCGCACGCCGCGCATGCTGGCCGCGCGGCGGCGCCGCGGCTTCGTCAGACCGCGCGGCGGCGCCGCGCGATCGTGCCGATCAGCCCCAGGCCGACCAGCAGCAGCGCATAGGTCTCCGGTTCCGGTACCGCGCTGACGCTGAACGCCGACGTGTTGGGCACAACGGCGCCGAAACTCCCGCCTCCGAGGTCGTTCCAGTTCGCAACCGTTGCCACCAGGGGCTTGTAGTCCGCAAAGACCACTTGCCCGCTGCGCGTGCCGGCGTATTCGGCAAAGTCGGTGCCGCTGCTCAGCTGAATCGCGCCGTTGCCGATCGACAAGCCGGTGTTGGCCAGCGAACCGGCGCTGGCTGATCCGAACGTGCCGCTGGTGATCGCGGCGAGGAATGTGGTCGGCGCAGTGGCCGAAGCGCCCAGGTAGGCATAAACCGTCTCTTCGCTTGCACTCATGCCGTAGTTCGAGCTGCCCGTGACGGCCTGGCGCGCCAGGGAACCCGTGGAAGCGGCCAGGTTGGCCGCGTTGTCAATAGCGCTGAAGCGGATCACGGTGCCAGCCGCAATGTCGGAGCCGCCGGTATTCCAGATGTGGTGACTCTCGCCGGTGTTGAAACTGGAGCCGCCCCATTCGTTGTCGGTGAAAAACACGCTCGTGTTGGCGCCGATCACGCCGAGCGCGACCATGGCCCAGCCATCTTCGTCGGCATTGAAGGTGGTGAACGACAGGTCGCCAGCACCGAGGGCGTGGGCATGGCCAGCGGCGGCAGTGGCCAGCGCCAGAGCCGTCATTTTCAGATTCAGTTTCAGTTTCGAATACATGGTGATGGACCGGCAAGCCGCCGGTAGCTGGTGGATGACAGCGACAAGGTTAGGTGTCCCGCGTGACACCCTGTCAGCGCGGCGCCGCCAGCAAGGTATCCGTTCGAACCATGCCGGCGCGGGGCGGGCTCACCCGCCAAAAACCGGATCAGCGTTCGCCATAACCCAGGACCTCCACGCGTATCAGCGATGGCCGCACGGCCTGCGCGAGCGTCTGCGCAGCCTGCGCCGATTCGGCCAGCGACTGGCTCAACGCGGCGGTCGCGCGCGATACCTCGTCGCCTCCGGTGGTCGCGCCCGACGCAGATGCCGTGATCGCGCTGGTGTCGGCCACCGGCGTGCCGGTCGTCGTGCCGGAGACCGCGATGTTGTCCGAGCCGATCACCACCTGCGCCGCAATATTCAGATTGCCGGCCCGGATGCCGGCGTCACCGGCATTGACGGCGCCGCGCGGCGCGACCAGGTCCACGTCGCCTGCCTGGCCGGACCCGGTCGACAGGGCTCCGATGCCGCTTCCGGTCACCGCGCCCTGCAGCACCTGGGTCACATTGCCGCGTGCGTCGACGACGTTCAGCGGTGGCGGCACCGCGGACGCGGTCTTCTTGCCCTTGCCGGCGTCGATGTCGCCCTCGCTGGACCACAACAACACGTCGCCGCCTCCCACGGTGAGCACCCGCGACTGGTTGACCAGCATGTCGTCGCGCGCAAAACCGCGGATCGCGCCCGTCCCGGCCACGACGATGCCGAGCACGTTGCTGCCGACGTCGACCAGACTGGCCGGCGTATTGGACAGGCCAACCGTCAACGGGCCACCGGGCAGCAAGAAGGAGATGTCACCGCCGCGTTCGGTCTTCACCCGGCTGGCGAACAGATCGATGCTGCCCTCGTAATTCCGGAACCGGCCATCGGCGTCCTTGTCGCCGATGCCGGGGAACAGCAGTTCGAGCGCCGCGTATCCGCGCTCAAAATCGGCTGCGAACGCACTGTCGGCGTTGTTGGCGTCGCGTCCGGTGGTGCGCAAGGCCGTGAACACCATGTTGCGAACCTGAGCGCGCAGCGCCTCCGCCGGCATCTTGCCAACGGCCTGCACAGCGGCCAACGCTTGCGACGACTCCAGGGTGTCGTTGCCGGTCAGCCAGCGCGCCAGCCACAGATCCTCGATCGAAGCCGCAGCTGCCGTCAGCCGCTGCACCAGACGCTGGACCGCCGCGGCGTCGTCGACGCCGGCAGCGCCAACGCCGGCGACCAGTTCCAGGCTGGCGCCCGGCTCGCCAAGCGCCGCGTTGTCCAGGTCGCCCCGACTGACGATGCCTGCCGAGGTGCCCAGATCGATCGACCGACCGGCCGACACCTGCAGGCTGCCGGGACCCCCGACCCACAACCGCACGTTGTCGCGCCGGGCCGTGCCGGAGAAAGCGACGTCGCGGCCGGCATCGATCTGACTGCGGTCAGCCGGATTGGCATGCTGCACCGTGACGCCCAGGTCGCGCACGTCGCCCGCGGCCCGCACCCGGACCGGCTTGGCGAGGTTCAATGCTCCGCCCAGGTTCTCCGCCAGGCTGTCGTAGAAGCCGCGCACGTCGCCCGTCACGGCGTACAGCCGGGCCGGATCGGGGTCGTCGCGGTGCACCGGCAGCGGCGCATGGTCGGCCAGCAAGGGATTGTCCGGGTTGACCAGCAGCCGGGGCATCAGCAGCAGGCCCTGGGGCGAGCCGGAGTCGACAGGCACCGGCCGAACCGCATCCGGAACCAGCGCCGGGTCCCGATCGCTCATGCTCAGCACGCTGTTGATCGTGACGTCGGCGGCGGCCAGCAGGCGCAATTGTCCCAGCGCTGCCGGGCTCATCGTCAGGTTGCGCGTGCTGGTGCCGACCGTGATGTCGCCCTGCCAGGCGGTCGCGAACAGGCTGGCCGGCAACCAGTAGGCAAGGTCGAGTTGACCGTCGCGCCGGCCTTCCGCGGAGTTGAGCAGGCCGGCAAAGCTGCTGGCGATGCCGAACCCCTGCTCCAGCGTCGCCGATCCGGTCAGGCTCTGCAGATCGACCGACGTCGCCGGGGAGTATCCCGAGAACAGGCTGCGCCGGGGCACGGGAACACCGATGCCGACCACCAGGTTCCCCGCGCTTTGCACGAGCAGGTTCGGATTGAGCACATGGGACACGGTCAGGTCGCCGCCTGCCTGCACCAGCGCCTGCGCATCGCCCAGCGCGAGTATCGGTGCCATCGCCGCGGTGCCTGGCGCCACCGGGGCATTGCCTGCCGCCAGCCGTCCGCCGGCACGCAGCCGCACCGTCCCGGCATCGGCAAAGTAGCTGCCGCCCAGCAGATCGCCACCGGCGGAAACCGACAGATTACCGCCGCCGGTGCGCACCAAGGCCTGCGCATCAGGCACGCTGGCGGCCATGCGGCCCTGGGTTGGAATGCTGGCCGAGAGATCCGCGATCCGGCCGCCCGCCTCGATCCGCGCGTCGCCACCGCCCAGTGCGCCCACGCCCTGGGCGAACTGGTCGAAACGCACCCACCATGCAGTCTGCTGCGCATAGCCGTCGGTGGCAGGGTTGATCGCGCCCTGCCGGTACAACCATTCCGAATACAGTTGCGACGACGGCCTGCCGACGATGTCGCCCAGCGCCCGCAGCGAAAGGTCGCCGCCGTCCTGCGCAAATACCGGACGCAGGATGCTGGACGGATTGGTAAACCCGGCAACCGCATCGGCCAGACGACCGGCGGTGTAGATGGCCGACCGGTTGTCCGTCAGCACGATATTCCCGCCCGACGCGAGGTCGATATTGCCGGTGCCAGTGCGCACCAGTTTTCCGGCGGCCAGTGTGAGATGGTTGGCTCCTGGGCGCACGGCCAACGGGTCGGCCGCCAGGCTGTCGGCGCCGGACACCAGCCGATAGGACCAGGATTCGCCCGCGCGCAAAGCGGCGGGCGACGGACTGGTCGCGGAACAAGTCGCCGTGGTGCACGCCGTGGCATGGCTGAATCCATCGGACAGGTTGGCGCTCAGCAGCAGGTTGCCACCGGCGAGCAAGGTCAACACGCCGGCCTCGCCGCCGGGGCGGCTGTTGATCAGGTTCCAGTCGCTGGCCAGCGCGAGGTTTGCGCTGCTGCGCACTTCGACGCCCGGCAGGATGTGGAACGCGGCATTGGCCGACTGCCCGAGCCGGCTGGTGATGCTGGTGTTCCGTGCGGCAAAGGCGGTATTGTCGCTGTTCACCGACTGCAACGACAGTGTCGCGCCGATGCTGCCGCCAGTTGCCGTCAGCGTGGTCTTGCCGTCATAGACCTTGACCGCCTCGACCGCGACCGAACGCGCACCGATGACGTCGCTGCCCAGAGCCCCTACCGCCACGTCGGTGCCGGCACCGGCGCCAGTGCGCGGCGCGCGCAGCAGTACGGTCCCGCCTGGCGCTCCGGCGCCGGCGGCCACCGCGATCGCGCTGCCCGGGTCCAGCATCAGGCTGCCTGCCCGGGTGGCCAGCGTGACCGCGCCGCCATGCTGGCCCGCGCCCTCGGCCTGCGCCTCGATACGTGCGCCAGCCAGCAATCGCACGTCGTCGCGCGCGAACAAGGCCACTTCTCCGCCCCGCTCGCCGCTGGCGTCCAGCGTTCCGGCGACCACGATCCGGCCAGCGTCCGCGCTGATGCGCACCTTGGCGGCCTGGACATGGTCGGTCTGCGCCACGGTGATGTCGCCGGTTCGGGCACGCCAGCTGCGCTCGCCATCGAAACCACCGCTGTCGAGCACCGCGTTGAGCGCCGAAAAACCGCCCATGCCGTGGCTGTCGATCTCCGCCACCGCGGCCTTTCCAGTGTGACCGGCGGCGTCCGCGACCTGACGGCCCAGCAGGCTGCCCTCGGCCAGCGACACTGTGCCGTCCGCTGCCACGATGCGCACCGCGCCGGCGTCGCCACCCGCTGCGCCAGAGACGTCGATCTGTGCGCCAGCCGCCAGGTCGACACGGCCGCCCATGCTGGTCAGCGCCACAGTCCCGCCCCAACTAGCCTGCGCCGCGTCGAAGAACGGCAGCAGCCGACCGGCCACATCGACCCGCGCCTGGGCGCCGAGCTGCAGATCGCCCTGGCGCGCCAGCAGTTGCAGGGACCCTGACGGCAGGATTGCCGCGCTGTCGAACGCCAGCCGCCCCGCCTCGAACTGCCAGCGGGCACCGAGCGCGGTCACCGGCGCCGGGTCCGTGGTTGCCGGCTGCCCGGTACCGATCGCCATCGCGCCAGTGCTGGTCAGGACCTGGTCCGAGCCGGCCTCGCCGCGAATCCGTCCCAGCAGCAGGTCGGCTGCGCCGGCCAGGTCGGTGCGGCCGGAACCCTGGCCCACCAGCTCCGTTGCCTGCAGCGTCACAAGGTCGAAGCCGCGCACGCTCTTGGCGCCCGCTCCCAGTGTCAGCCGCTCGGCCTGCAGCAGCAAGCTGCCGGAACCGGGGGCCGCACCGGCCACGAAGGCTGCGCCCAGCGGATTGGACAGCGCGATCGACTGGGCACGCACGCGTGCCTGCTGGCCGGCATTGTCGATGCCGACCAGGCCGGCTCCGCGCAGGCTCAATTCCTGCAACAACGGCGTCCCGCTCGCCGGATCCAGTCCGCCCAGCGTGACCGCGCCATACAGGTCGAAGCTGCTGTAGCTGGTCAGTGACAGGCGCGCCAGGTCATCAAGGCCGTCCAGCACGGCCTGGTCGTAGGTAATGCCTTCGGCCGACACGGGCGCTGCTCCGAGATTGACACGTGTCGCGCCCACCGACAGATCACCGGCGACCGCGACACCCTTGCGGTTGAACTGGGTGCTGCCGGCGAAGTGGGTGTCGCGCGTGGCGTCGATCGTGATCGACGAGGCGGCGCGCACGGCGCTGCCCGATTGCGCCACCAGCGAACCGGCGCTGCGGTCCGGCGATCCGGTGCGCTCGAAGCGGGCCGTGGTCGCCGCGGCACGCACCAGGGCGCCATTGCCTTCGGTGGTATACAACCCGGCATCGCCCTCGGGTCCCTGGGCATCGATCAGGCTGCCGGAGCGCAGGCTCAGCGTGCCCGTGGCGGCGAGCAGCACCTCGCTGGCACGCAGGGCGTGCTGCGCGTCGTTGGCCAGCGTCAGGTTCTGCGTGGAAACGTCGAGCACCGTGGCATTGGCATTGCGCGAGCGGCTGGCGCCAATCAACAGGCTGCGGGCACCGAGCGCGGACAAGGTGTCCGGGTCCAGCACGGTCACGCTGGCGCCCAGGCCGGGCACCGGGGCGCTGGCGATAACCAGCTCCGGCGCGCCGATATCGACCGCCGCACCAAGTCCGCCCGGCGCCGCGCCCAGTGCGAACTGGGCGTCCAGGGTCAGGGCCTGGTTGCCGGCAGCACTGGCGAGCACCGACAGCAGGCCTGCGTCCTGCGGTCGGTTCACACTGCCCGTAAAGAATGTGGAGGCACGGCTGAGCGTGAACTCGGAGCGCGCGAGCACCTGCGCACGCGACAACACCTCGATCCCGCGCCACTGCGCAGCGACCGGAGCCCTTGCCCGGCTGTCCGTCAGGTAACCGGCCGCCAGTGCGACTCCGTCCTGGCGCACCACCGCGGCGCCCGGCACCAGGTCGCGCACGCCGGTATCCAGGCGCACCGCAAATGCGCCGGGCAGCAGCGCATAGTGCGCCGGCAGCAGCGTATAGACGCCGTCGGGCAGGCCCGGGCCGCCATCGATCCGCGCCACGCCACTGAGATAGACCGCGGCGCCGGTTGCCGCGTCGAAGCCGCGCGCCTCCTGCGCATCGACGGGCGCGACACCGCCCCGGAAACCGGGGATCACCGCATAGGTGTTCTGGTCCGCCAGAATGTCGCGCGAACCCCCTGGCCCGACCGTGAATTCGTAGGCTTGCAGATCGCCGCCACCCGACAGGTCGACCCGCGCGCCGGATGCCATCGTGACGCTGGAGCCCGAGGCGCGGATCGACTTGCCCGGCAGGTCCGCCTGCACCAGCTGCCCGTTGGGCACATTCGCGGAATCCAGGTCGAACACCCAGGATCGGCTGTTGAGGACCTTGCCAAACGGCGTCAGCGTGCCGGCGGCCGCCGCGACCGAGGTCAGGCTCCCATCGGCCAGCAGCAGCTGGTTGCTGGCCTGCAGGTCGATCTGCCCGAAGGGCGCCCACAGACGGCCGGCCTGCTCGATATCCCGGGCCGATACCCGCAGCGATCCCAGTGCGGACAGCGGCTGGTCCGGTGATTCGCCCGCCAGTGCGAACTGCACCCGGTGGCCGTCGGCGCGGATCAGGTAGTCGGCAAAGGTGGCCGGTCCGACCACCGGTGCCTGCAACAGCAGGTCGGCGCTGGCAAGCAGGGAGCCGGCCGGCCGGCCGACACCGTCGCTGACGCCCGCCAGCACGATCGACGCAGCACCGATCAGCCGCGCCTGCGCCATGCCTTCGAGTCGCAGGTCGCCCGCCAGTTCGAGCTGGCGCGCCTGCAGCGTCAACACGCCGGAACCCGGCAGCGGCACCCCGCCGGCCTGGCCCGGAGCCCGCCCGGCGACCTGGTTGCCAACCCGCAGCGTCTCTGCCGTCACCGACATGGAGCCGCCGCGGGTCTGCAGCCGCGCCGCGTCGAGTTGCACGTCGCGCAGCGGCACATCGCGCCCCGCGCCGAGCTGCAAACCGTCTTCCAGCACGATCGCGTCGCGGCTGGCGAACCGCAGGGTATCGAATCCCGCACGCTCGAGCGCATCGGTTCCCACCCGCATGCGCACGACATCGGCGCTCGGGATGACGCTCGCCGGTGTCAATCCGGTGGCCCGCGGCGCAACGACCGCAGCCAGGCTCATCGTCGTGTCGGGCTGGGGTGGGCTGCCCAGTACCGGCTCTACATATTGCCCCAGCGTCAAGGCCAGGTTCCCGCCGCGCTGCTCGGTGCTGCCCCCACGGGCGGATAGGCCCCCGTCGAGCAGGGCACCCTGGTCGGCAAAAACGCTGATGCTGCCGGCATCACTGCCAATCAGACGCCCGAGACCGCCGCTGGCGTTCGGTACACCGAGCCAAACCGGCGCCGCACCCGAGACATCGATGCGCGAGCCGGCCTGCGTGACGACATGACCGGTGCGCGAATCGAGCGTGACACTGCCGCCATCGAGAACGCGGCCCTGGGGCAGCCCCCGCGAATCGGTATAGGTCAGCGCACGTCCCGAGGTGTCGAGCACGGCATCCGCGCCCAGCCAGATCGGATTGACATTGGCCGCGCCCGTCACCTGGCCGCCGCTGCGATCGAGGCGCGCCGTGATCTGGCCGCCGGGCGCGATGATGCTGCCCTGCAGCTCGATCTTTTCGCGCGCCCGCAAGGTCACGCTGGCGCCGGCGTCGGCATCGATATGAGCGCCGCGACCCAGCACGATGCTGCCGGTTCCCACGTCGGTCTGCTGCGCGATCAGCCGCAGGTCCGTGGCCTGACGCGACCGATCGTCGCGCACGACGCTGTGACTGAAGTCCTCGAGCCGGACGCCGGAGCCGGCGAACCGGTAGCCGGCATCGAGCTCGCGGCTGTCCACGCGCGGCGCCAGCCGTGTGCCATCCGCGACGGTCAGAGTGTCCATCGCCGTCAGCTGATAACTGGCAAATCCACCCTGGCTGAAGAATGCCGGGTCGAGTTGCAGCAGCCCCTGCGCCGGCGCCAGCAGGTCGTGGGCAATCCGGATCTCGTGGCTGCCAAGCGCCAGACTGCCGCCCGGCCCTATGGCCAGCGCCGACAGGTTGTCGGCCAGGCCCGTGATCGAATAGCCGCTGATCCCGATGCTGCCGCCGGCACCCGCGCTGATCGTGCCATTGGCCGCACTGCGGGCGCCGCCACCGGCGTCCAGCGAACTGCCCTGGCCCATCGCGACGACACCCCTGGCCACCAGGTTCGTGCCGTCGGCCTGGCTTTGGGCTGACAGGTTGATCGTTCCGCCGCGGATGGTCGCCGGCGGCTGGATCGCCGGCGCTATGCCAGGACGCTCGTTGATCCAGTCGCCGCGCACGGACAGCTGCACGCCGCCGGCAAGCTGCACCCGTGGATCGGGCAGCGCGCCCGACAAGGCTGCCGGCACGGTTGCCACGGTGTTGCGTGCTGCCAGGTCGATGGTGCCGCCCGCGGCATGGATGTCCGCCTCGACCTGGACCGCGCTGGCAATGACCGAGAAACGACCCGCGGACGGTGCCCGCAAGGCATCGCGCACCGTCACCGCCTGGTTGCTGAACACGGCCAGCGATGCCACCCGGTCCCGGTCGAGCAAGGCCGCGTCCAGCGTCAGCGTGTCGGCCAGCGCACCAGACAGGTTGTCGCCGAAACCGAAGCCCTGCGGCAACACGGCCGACGCTCGCGCGAGTTCGACGTTCTGGTTGATCTTGTAGTCCCGCGTGGGCAAGGCCAGGTTGCTCACGGCATTGCGCCCGGAAGGATCGTCGTACCCCACGGTCAGGCGGGCGCCCGCCGGGCCGGCGCCGGAGGCCAGCTGCAGCAGGCCCTGCGTGGTGCGTCCGAGCACATCAGCCTGCAGAAAGGTCGCGCTCAAGCCGAACACATCGAGACTGCCGGCGGCCTTGCCCTCCAGGTAGCCCGGGTCGTAACGCAGGCTCTGGCCCAGGTCCACCACCTCGCGCCGGTTCCAGCGTCCGTAGTCGATGGTGTAGCGGGTGCCGATGCCGTCGTAACGCGTCGATGCGTCGGCATCGGCCAGATCGGTCAGCCGTCCGCCGGACGTCAGCCGGGTGGTGTTGACCAGGGCCGGCGTGTAGACCAGGCTGCCACCCGACAGGTCGATGCGGGTACCGGACTCGAGCAGCAGGTTGCCCTGCGAATAAAGGCGCACCGACCCGCCGGCGGTCGAACGTTCGGCGACCGTGCGTTCGGCGCGCGCCTGGTAGGCCAGCAGGCTGTCGCGCGCGATCAGCGTCGCGGCCCCGCCATCCGAGTTGGCCAGCGCCCGGTTGATGTCAACATAGGCCGTCTGGCCACGCAATGCACCGGACTGGTTGACAGGCGAGTCCTTCAGTTCGTCGCCCCGCAGTTCGACCTGCACACTGTTGCGCGCGGCCGAGACCGGCACCTGGTCCAACCCGGCCACGTCGATCACGGCGCCCGACGCCACATGCACCCGGGCCGCCGCGGACGCCGCCGTGTTGCCATGGAACAGCGAATCGGTCGACTTCAGCGATCCCGGTATGTCGACCGCCGTCATCGTGACCTCACCCGACGGAGCCACGATGCGCGCGCCGCCGGCCATGCGGATATCCTGTCCGAGCACCTGCACCTGCGAACGCTGTTCCAGGCCGGCTCCGGCGGACCCATCGACAGCCCCGGTCGTATCCTTGGCCTCGGGCAGCACCGACGTGACGCTGGCGGCACCCAGCACAACCTGGCCACCACGCTGCGCGCCACCCGGATTCAGTGCACCGGCGCCGCCAAAGGCCCGGTCCGAGGCTTGCAGATAGACCGAGCCGTTGGAGACCACCGACGTGGTGGCGCTGGCAATGCCCATCTGGTTGACTGCATAACCCACCATGCTGACATTGCCGCGCGCGGCCGTCAATTCGCCCAGGTTGCTGACATGGCCCAGCTTGTCCAGCGCCGTGTCGGTCAGCACGACCGCCTGCCCGTCGAGACGCCCGTTGGAGACGCCGGCGTTGGCCGTGTTGCGGTCGTTCAGTGCCGCCGCGCTGTCAATCTCGACCAGCAGGCCGCGCACATTGGCGTCCTCGCCGCCGGCAGCCCGCAGGTAGACCTTGGTCGCGGCTGCCGCGATGACCTGTCCGTCGGGTGCCTCGACCTTGCCCTGGTTCACCACGGTTGGCGCCAGCAACATCACCCGGCCGAAATTGCCGGCCGAGATGCGGGCACCCTCGAACACCTTGATGAACCCGGTATCGCCCTGGAACTGCGCAATGCCGTCGCCGGGAAACAGGGTTGAAAGAATATAGCTGTCCTTGATGTCCAGGCTGCTGGCGGTGAAACTGTTCAGGTTCACCTGCGCCCCGCCCATGAACGCAATGCCGTTGCCATTGACCAGGATCACATTGGCCTTCTGGCCGGCGGCCTGACCCAGGGCGCCGGCGATGACGCTGGGCTGGCTGTCCCAGATCCGGTTCAGCGTCGTGAAGCTGGCACCCTGCACCGCCTCATTGCGGCTCAGGTTGTCGACCTGGCGAAACTGTACCGAGGCGCCTGGACTGACATTGAAGCTGCGCCAGTTCAGGATGGCCGTGTTGCCGACCTGGTTGATCTGGGCCTGCGCACCGTTGACCTGGTATGCCGCCTGGCCATGGGTCACGAAGGCTGGCGTGCCGCCACCGGCCGACGGCACCGGCAATTCAGCCAGTGCGGCGCCGGGGCCGGCCAGCGCCACCATCAGCACCGAGCGCGCCAATACACCCGCATGGCGCCCCTTGCCGCGCCCGCGCGCCGTCTCGGCCACCGCCACCATGGTCCCGTGGGTTACGCAAAATACCAGCCGATGGCAATCGTGATTCATGTCGTGCTCTCCTGCATCTTCACCATTCATAGGCCAGCCGCGCATACCAGCGGCTGTCATGACGTCGCGTCTGTCCGATCGCCTTGAGCGCCAGCGCCCAGTCCAGCGACGCCGACACGCCCGTGGCCATCTTCCATCGCAAGCCCAGCCCGACGCCGGACAATGTGAACCTGTCCACCGCGGTGATCGGATCGATGACCTTGACCATTCCGGCATCCGCAAAGGCCAGCACCCGCAGTTCCTGCGCCGACGATCCGATCCACGACGCCAGGTTGGGGCCCTGCAGTTCCAGGCTGCCGTGCAGGCCGCGGTCACCCAGCGCGGCAGACTCCAGATAGCCGCGCACGGTATCGACGCCGCCGATCGCCAACTGCTCGTTCGACACCAGCGGTTGACCCGCCAACTGCCAGCCGGCACGCGCCTGCAAGGTCCAACCGCCTTCGAACGAGCGCTGGTGCGAGGCATTGCCGCGCAGATATCCGTAACCTGGCCGACCCTTGAAGCGCTTGTCGGCGAATTCCTGTTCGTCACCCACCAGACCGCGCAGGTGGAAATTGAACGCCAGCCCCAGCTTGCTGCTGCGCTGCTCGCCCAGCCAGGTGCCATCCCATCCGAGCGTCAATGGCATGTAGGTGATGGGCGTGTTGAAACCGCCGCTGCCGATGAGATTGACCGACTGGTCGAAATCCTTGTAGTCCACGCCCGCCGACGCGGTGTGAAAGAAACCGTCCCGTCCGCGCAGCGGCAATATGTAACGCGCACCCAGGATCGTGCCCTTGCCCACGACGTTCAGGGTGCCGACAGCCGCCACATCGGAATCGGAGCGCACACCGTAGAACGACAGAAAATTGCCCGCGTCCAGCGGCCACGTGTAGTTGGCCGAGACCACCTGGCTCTCGCGCGGGTTCTGCGGCGCGGTCTGCAGCGTCAGCCCGATGCTGTGCTGGCGCTGCCACAGGTTGTCAAAGCGTATGCTGGCATTGAGCCGGGCGCGAGACGTATCCTGGCTGTAGCGGTTATTCAGTTCAACGCTGCCATGAAGCGGCAGCCGGTCCTGCACCTTGAGGTCGACCTCCACCGTGCCGGGTGTCTTGCCAGGGCGCAGCACCGGCGTAACGCGCCGGTCGGGACTTCGATTGAGCGCGGCCAGTTCGGCCTGCATCTGCGGAAAGTTCGGAACCTGGCCCTCGGCCAGTTCAGGCACACCCTCCTTGATCGCGCCCAGGCTGAAATACCGCGACTCCACCACCCGCAGCCGGTCCACCGGGGCCTCGGTCACCAATAAACGCACGACCTTGTTCTCGACCTTCTGCTGCGGAATGCTGACCAAAACGGTGAGATACCCGGCCTGGTGATACGCCTTTTCCAGCGCCTCGCGCGCATTCTCGACGTCGGCCAGCAGCTTGCCCTCACCTAGGTGCGGATAAACCGCCTTCTCGACCGCGATCACCGGCAACAGGGTCGCGCCTTCGACCCGAAACTCGAACACGTCGAAGCGCGCCTCCTGAGACTGGGCGCTACCCAGACAGCCCACCAGCAACAACACCGCTGCCCTGCACCGAATACTCTTTGCCATGTCGTTCCGTTCTCTCTGGCACGCACCCGAAAAGCCGAAACCACCCACCGGCGAACCGGGAGGTGGATCCAGTCAACCCTCCGGACCGCAACGCGCCATCGCGTTCGCGGCGCGGAGTCGATCAGGTCACTCG
>JBBRVD010000004.1:0-52782 GCA_038247175.1 Burkholderiales bacterium
ACCGACGACCGCAGCATTGACGAAGCCTGCGCGGTGGAAGACCACGACGTGGTGATGGTCCCGCGGGGCTACCACCCGGTCGTCGCGCCGCACGGCTACGACCTGTACTACCTCAACGTGATGGCCGGGCCGAACCGCCTGTGGGTTTTTCGCAACGACCCGGCACATGAATGGATCATCAACTGATCGACCTGCCCGTTCCCGACAACCTACCGCACGACACAATCCAGGATCCTGCATGACCGAACTGATGACCGCGATCGACGAGATCGTCCGCGCCGGCGGCGCCATGATGCGCCAGGCATTTACCGCGCCAGACAAACCGGCGTATTCGATGAAAGGCCGGCAGGATTACCTGACTGCCACGGACGGCGCCGTCGAGCTGCTGGTGCGCGACGCGATCGAGACACGTTTTCCCGGCGATGCCGTATTGGGCGAAGAAGGTGGCGGCTCGGTCGATGGCACTCGCTTGTGGATCGTCGACCCGATCGACGGCACCGCCAACTTTGCGCGCCAGATACCGCACTATTGTCTGTCGCTCGGATTGCTGGTCGATGGCCAGCTGGAGGCTGGCGCGATCTACGAGCCCAACCAGGACGAGCTTTTCATCGCCCAGCGCGGCAAGGGCGCCTGGCTCAACGGCCAGCGCATGCAGGTCAGCAGCGTGTCCGAGCTCACGGCGGCCACGGTCGAGATCGGCTGGTCCACCCGGATTCCGGTGCAGACCTACCTGGACATGGTCAGCCGCGCTGCCCACGCCGGATGTTCGGTACGTCGCTCCGGCTCGGGCGCGCTGGGCCTGGCCTATGTCGCCGCAGGACGGATCGACGCGTATGCGGAGGAGCACATCAACTCCTGGGACGTGGCCGGTTCACTGCTGCTGATCACCGAGGCCGGTGGCCGTGTCAACGATTTCTGGGCGCCCGGCGGTATCGCCACGGGCAACCCGATACTGGCGAGCAATGCCGCTCTGGCCCATCAGATGCAGGCGATGTTCGGCACGCCGCTGCGCTGAACGCAGGCGCGTCGCGACAGGTTGCGGCACGTCACGGTGCGTCGTCGCCCGTGGCCTGCAGCGCGACCGCCCATCAGTCGCGCAGCAACACCACGTCCCCGACCCCGAACCCCAGCGCCACCGAAGTGCCGGCGTCGACCGGATTGTCGGTCTCGACCGCGGTCACGAACAGGTCGCCCAGGACGGTCTGCACGATGTACTCCATGTGCTCGCCGACATAGGTCGCCTTCTGCACCGTAGCCTCCAGCGCATTCGGACTGCCAGCGGCCTGCAGCGAGACCCGGTTCGGACGCACTGCCACGTGCCGCTGGCTTGCCGTGCCCTCGCAGGTATTGGTCTGTAATGTCAGCCCGCCGAGCCGCACCATCGCCGGCGCATCGCCGCCACCGGCCGATACCACGTCGCACGGCAACACATTGGCCTCGCCGATGAAATCGGCCACGAATCGCGTCTGCGGCAGGTCGTGCAGTTCACGCGGTGTACCGGTCTGCGCGATGACCGCATTGTTCATCACCACGATGGTGTCGGATACCGCCAGCGCCTCCTCCTGGTCGTGGGTCACATATACGACGGTCAGGCCAAGCGCCTGTTGCAGGTCGCGGATCTCCTGGCGCACATAGCGCCGCAACTTGGCATCCAGGTTGGACAGCGGCTCATCGAACAGCAGCACCCGCGGCTCGAGCACGATGGCGCGCGCTACCGCAACCCGCTGCTGCTGGCCTCCGGAGAGTTCGTTCGGGTAACGTGCAGCCAGTTTGTCCAGGCCGAGTTGCTTGAGCACGTCATTCGCCTTGGAGGCAATGACATCCTTGGCGAAGCCCGACATCTTGAGGCCGTAACTGACGTTCTCGAGCACCGTCATGTGTGGAAACAGCGCATACGACTGAAACACCATCGACACGTCGCGCGCGGTGGCTGGCAGCTTGGTGACATCGTCGTCGCCGATCAGGATGCGGCCACTGGTGGCCATTTCCAGACCGGCGATCATGCGCAGCGTGGTGGTCTTGCCGCAACCGGAAGGACCCAGCAGCGTCACCAGCTTGCCGGCCGGAAAGTCCAGCGAAACCTGGTCCACCGCCGCTACCGTGCTCGTGCCGTAGCGTTTGGTGACCTTGTCGAAGACGACCCGGGCCGGGCCCTTGCTCCGGGTGCTGCGTGTGGACGTGTTCATGCTGTTCCTTCGCCTTCAGGCCGGCCCCGCGGTTGTCTCATGCGCCCCCCGCCATCATGGATGTTTGCGCCCGGCTGTCGCGTCGGCCGAGTTTGCGCTGCCCGACCAGCCATTGGAAAAGTCCGATGGCCACCAGCATGACGCCGATGAGCACCGTCGAATAGGCAATCGCAACCCCGTATTCATTGTTCTCGACGCGGCCGATGATATAGCTGGTGGCCATGTCATGGCGCGCACTCACCAGGAAGATCACTGCGCTGACCGCGGTCATGCTGCGCACGAAGCTGTACACCAGCGCCGACAGGATGGCCGGGCGGATCAGCGGCAGCGTGATGCGCCGGAACGTGGTCCAGGAATTGGCCCCCAGCGTCAGCGAGGCTTCGTCCAGGCTCTTGTCGATCTGCGACAACGACGCGATGCCCGAGCGCACGCCGACCGGCATGTTGCGAAACACGAAGCAGATCACCAGGATGGCCGCAGTGCCCGTGAGCTCGATCGGCGGCACATTGAAGGCGATGATGTAACTCACGCCGATCACCGTGCCCGGAATCGCGAAGCTGAGCATGGTGCCGAACTCGAACGCCCGCTTGCCCTTGAAGGTCTGTCGTGTCAGCAGCCAGGCGGTGATCAGGCCGACGGCGGCCGTGAGCGGCGCCGAGATGGTGGCGATCTGTATCGTGGTCCAGAAGCTGTTCCAGGCCGAACCCTCCCAGCGCACTCCATACTCGCCGTACGCGATCTTGAAGGCATGCACGTAATGCTTGAACGTCAGCGTGTGATCCAGGCCCCACAGCTGCACGAAACTGCCGTACACGATCATCACATAGACGACGATGGTGAACAGGCCCCAGAATGCGGTAATCGCGGTGATCGGCCAGGCGATGCGCCGCGGCAGCGGCGGATGCATGCCGCCATCGCCCTTGCCGCTGACCGAGGTGTAAGACCGTCGGCCCAGCCAGCGCTGCTGAAGGTAGAACGCACCGATCGTGTACAGCAGCAGGATGATGGCCAGCACCGCGGCACGGCCCTGGTCGTTCTGCGAACCGACGACTGCGAAGAATATCTCGGTCGACAGCACGTTGAAATTGCCGCCCAGCACCAGCGGGTTGCCGAAATCGGCCATGCTTTCGATGAATCCCAGCAGAAAGGCATTCGCCAGGCCGGGACGCATCAGCGGCCAGGTGACAGTCTTGAAGGTGTGCCAGCGGCTGGCGCGCAAGGTCTGCGCCGCCTCTTCCAGCGACGGGCTGATCGCCTCGACGACACCGATCAGCACCAGGAACGCGATCGGGGTGAACGACAGCAGCTGCGCGATCAGCACGCCGGTGAAGCCATAAACCCAGCGCGTCGGCTCCAGGCCCAGCTGCTCTGCGACGAATTGCGTGACGTTGCCCGACAGGCCGAAAAGCAAAATGAGAGACAGGCCGATCACGAACGGCGGCGTGATGATGGGCAGCAGCGACAACGACTTGAATGCGGAGCGAAATCGCACGCCGGTGCGGGTCAGCACCAGTGCGAACGCCAAACCCAGCAGCGTTGTCAACACACCAACGGTGATCGCCAGTATCAGCGAATTCCAGGCCACGCCGCAGGTGGTACGGGAATAGAAGCAACCGACGCGCCAGATCTTGTCGTCGGTCAGACGCTCGAGGAATGGCGTCAAAGCCCAGCCGCCCTCGGCATCGCGGAAGGGAGTGAGCAGCATCTGCAACACCGGGAAACCGATGAACAGCAGCGTCAGTGCAATCACCAGGCCAAGTGAACCCGCAACAAACGAGTCGCCTGAGACAAGGCCTCGCAGTGCCAGCCCCCGGGTGAGCAGAAACAGGAAGGCGGCACCGGCAACCATGGCGCCGTAACCCATGCCGAACTGGCGCTGGTCGGTCTCGCCAAAAAGTTGCGCCAGCCAGGCCAGGTTCCAGCCCCGCAGGCCGAACAGGAAACCCTGCGCCAGCATGTAGGCAATGCCGGTCAAGCCCACCGCAGTCAGCAGTCGGGACTGAACCGCTTGCGGATACCCGCGCAAGCCCGCCAGCAAGGCAACCAGCCCCAGCGCCCCGATCGGCAGTAGCCAGAGGTTGCGCCCCTGCAGCCACAGGAACAGCGCCGGCGCCGCATCGCCGGACAGCGGGTACGTCTGCAGCCAGCTGGTGCTCCAGAAGCCGTCCTGGATGGCATACCAGGGCAATACCACCACAGCCAGCACCACGCACAGCGCCAGGCCAGCGGCCTGGCGGTCCAGGCGAGGAGTCAGCACGTGTGCGCGTGTCGTCGGTGAGCCGTGCGCGTCAGCTTAACGCGGCAGCGAGCCGATTTCGTCGTCCCATTTCTTGAGCAGGCGCTTGCGCTCGGCGGACGAACCGTACTTGACGAAGTCATAGTTGATCAGCTTGATCTTCTTGAGGTCTGGCGCCTTGGGCGAGGTCTTGGCGGACTTGTTCGATGGCACCTGGAACGACTTGACCTCCTGGGCCTTGCTCTGAAACTCGGCCTCGAGCGCGAAGTCGTAGAACTTCTTGGCGTTTTCCAGGTTGCGCGCGCCCTGCACGATGCTCATGGAGCCAATTTCGTAGCCAGTGCCTTCGCACGGAATCACGGTCTTGATCGGAAAACCGGCGTCGGCCACCGCGACCGCGTCGTGCGCGAACACGATTCCGATGACCGTCTCGCCAGCGCCTGCTGCCTTGATCGGCGCCGAGCCCGACTTGGTGTACTGGTTCACATTGGCGTTCATCGCCTTGAGGAACTTGAACGCCTCGTCTTCGCCGAAGAGCTGCACCAGCGTGGCGAGCAAGGTGTAAGCCGTGCCCGACGAATTCGGGTTGGCAACCTGGATCTTGCCCTTGTAGACCGGCTTGATCAGGTCCTTCCAGCACTTGGGCTCGGGCAGGCCCTGCTTCTTGAGCAGTTCGGTGTTGTAACCGTATCCCAGGGCACCGGAATAAATGCCAACGGTGCGCACCTTGGACGCCAGCGCCTGGCTGTTGGCCCAGTCATTCAACTGGTTGCGCATGGGAGACGAGTAGGCCTGCGTCAGGCCCTCTTCCGCCGCCTGCAGATGCGGGTCGCCGGTGCCGCCCCACCAGATATCCCCCTTCGGATTGGACGACTCGGCCTTGATCTGGGCATAGGTTTCGCCTGAGCTCTTGCGCGTCATGTCGACCTGGATGCCGGTCTTTTTCTCGAACTCGGTCTTGGCCTGCTGGCACCAGGCGGCGTCGGAGCTGCAATACAGCGTCAAGCGGCCCTGGGCGAACGATGAAGCCGTCGAAAAGCCCAGCAGCAGGGCCAGCAAACCAGATACAGGTGTCAAACGCATGATTGTCTCCAAAGGCTGCGCGCCGGAACGGCCCGGCAAACCGTAAAACTGTCAACGAACGGTAATGAAACCGTCACATGAGGTCAATGCGTGTAAACCAGCATAAGGGCAACGAAAAATAACATTCCCGGCTGGCGCGACTGGCGCAAAGCTCCCGCTGCCGCCCCGCTGGCACTCATGCGGAAGTTGTGGTGAAGGCAACCAGCTGCTGCAACTTGGCCTTGGCCGCGCCCGACTCGATCGCCGCCAAGGCCTTGGCGATTCCGGCCTCGATCGAGTCGGTCAGGTTGGCCGCGTAGAGCGCAGCGCCAGCGTTGAGAATCACGATGTCGCGCGGCGCGCCTGCTTGGTTGTCCAGCACACCCAGCAGCATCGCCTTGGACTCCTCGGCGGTTTCGACCTTCAGCGCGCGGTTGCTGGCCATCACCATGCCGAAATCCTCCGGATGAACCTCGTACTCGGTGATCTCACCGTCCTTGAGCTCGCCGATCATGGTGGCCGCGCCCAGGCTGACCTCGTCCATGCCATCGCGGCCATACACCACGATCGCGTGTTCGCAACCCAGCCGTTGCAACGCGCGCACCTGAATGCCGACCAGGTCCGGATGGAACACGCCCATCAGGATGTTGGGCGCGCCGGCCGGGTTGGTCAGAGGCCCGAGCAGGTTGAAGATCGTCCGCACGCCCAGTTCCTTGCGTACCGGCGCCACGTTCTTCATCGCCGGATGGTGATTGGGGGCAAACATGAAACCCAGACCGATCGTCTCAATGCAGCGGGCGATTGCCTCGGGCGACAGGTGGATGTTCACACCCAGTGCCTCCATCACGTCGGCGCTGCCGCTCTTGCTGCTGACGCTGCGTCCGCCATGTTTGCTCACCTTGGCGCCCGCCGCCGCGGCAACGAACATCGAACAGGTGGAGATGTTGAAGGTATGCGAGCCGTCGCCACCGGTGCCGACGATGTCCACCAGGTGGGCCCGGTCCCGGACATGCACCTTGGTCGAGAACTCGCGCATCACCTGGGCTGCAGCCGTTATCTCGCCGATGGTTTCCTTCTTGACCCGCAAGCCGGTGATCAGCGCGGCCATCATCACCGGCGACATCTCGCCACTCATGATCTGTCGCACCACGTGCAGCATTTCGTCATGGAAGATCTCGCGGTGCTCGATGGTGCGCACCAGGGCTTCCTGGGCACTGATCTTGGTGGTGGTCGGCATGGGTGTCTCCTCGAATAGCCCGATTTCAGTTCATCTGGTGCAAAACGCCGCCATCGCGTCGATGGCACGTTGCACGCCAGCGCGGTCCACGTCCAGATGCGTGACGAAACGCAGCCGATACAGCCCCGAGGCCAGCACGCCGTGTGTCCTCAGGAACGGGATCAGATCACCGGCCCTTTCGCGCGCGCCATCGACCAGGTCGATGAAAACGATATTGGTATCCGGACTCTCGACCTGCAGACCGGCAATGCCCTGCAGACCGCGCGCCAGTTGCTGCGCCAGCGCATGGTCCTGCGCCATCCGGTCCACATGGTGGTCCAGCGCATGGATGCCTGCCGCCGCCAGCAAGCCGGCCTGGCGCATGCCGCCGCCGGCCATCTTGCGGATCCGCACAGCGCGCCGGATCAGCGCGCGGCTGCCGCACAACACCGAACCCACCGGCGTGCCCAGGCCCTTGCTCAGACAGACCGAGACGCTGTCGAAACACTGCGCAATATGCCGCGCCTCGGTGCGCGGGTCGGAATCGCTGCGTGCCGCCTGCGCGACCGCGGCATTGAACAGGCGCGCGCCATCGAGATGGCGCAGCAGGCCACGCGTTCGCGCCAGTGCCGTGGCCTGCTGCAGATAGTCAAACGGCAACACATGGCCGCCCCAGGTGTTCTCCAGCGCCAGCAGCCGCGTGACGGCAAAATGCGCGTCGTCGGGCTTGATCGCGGCCGCGATGTCGTCCAGAGCCAGCGTGCCGTCGCTCTGGTTGTTCAGCGGCTGCGGCTGCACGCTGCCGAACACCGCGGCGCCGCCGCCTTCCCAGCGATAGCTGTGGGCCATCTGGCCGACGATGTATTCGTCACCGCGCTCGCAGTGCCCCAGGATGGCACACAGGTTGCCCTGGGTTCCGGTGGCCACGAACAACGCGGCCTCGAAACCCAGCATGTCGGCCAGCTTGTCCTGCAGCGCATTGACGCTGGGATCTTCGCCATACACATCGTCACCGAGCGGGGCGGCCATCATTGCCGCGCGCATCGCCGGCGTCGGTTGTGTCACGGTGTCGCTGCGCAGGTCAACGGTTGGATTCATGCAGTGCCTCCAATAGGGCTGGCGCCACGGGCGGCGCGTGGAACGGGGATCGGGAGCCGGACGGGCGCGCCGGTCATGACAGGAAATTGCGGAGCATCGCGTGGCCGTGTTCAGACAGGATGGACTCCGGATGGAACTGTACGCCCTCAAGCCGGACAGCGTTCGCCAGCCCGACATGCCGCACGCCCATGATCTCGCCGTCGTCGGTCCATGCGGTCACTGCCAGTTCCCGCGGGCAACTCGCGCGCTCGATCGCCAGCGAGTGGTATCGGTTGACCGTGAACTGTCGCGGCAGCCCGCTGAACACGCCCGACTGCGTGGTCGTGATGAGCGAGGTCTTGCCATGCATGAGCTGACGGGCGCGCACGATGTTGCCTCCCATCGCGGCTCCAATACTCTGGTGGCCCAGGCACACACCCAGGATCGGCAACTTGCCCATGAAGTGCCGGATCGCCGATACCGAGATGCCGGCCTCGGCGGGCGAGCAGGGTCCGGGTGATACGACCAGCCGGTCCGGTGCGCGCCCGGCAATGCCGTCGATCGTGATCTCATCGTTGCGAAACACCTCCACCTTCGCTCCGAGTTCACCCAGATACTGGACGATGTTGTAGGTGAAGCTGTCGTAGTTGTCGATCATCAGGATCCGGACAGGATTCATTCCAGCCCCTCCTCCACCAGTTCGGCGGCACGCAACAAGGCACGCGCCTTGGCCTCCGTCTCCTGCCATTCCAGTTCGGGTACCGAATCGGCGACGACACCTGCGGCCGCCTGCACATACAGGTGGCCATCCTTGACGATGCCGGTACGGATCGCGATCGCGACGTCCATGTCGCCGGCATAGCTGAGATAACCACAGGCGCCTCCATACAGTCCGCGCTTGTTCGGCTCGAGCCGGTCGATCACCTCCATCGCATGTACCTTGGGCGCACCGGTCAAGGTGCCAGCCGGGAAACTCGCGCGCAATACATCCATGCTGGTCATGCCGTCGTTCAGGATGCCCTCGACATTGCTGACGATATGCATCACATGGCTGTACCGCTCGACCGAGAAGGCCTCGGTCACCTTGACGCTGCCGATCTTGGCGATCCGCCCGATATCATTGCGCGCCAGGTCGATCAGCATCACGTGTTCAGCCCGTTCCTTGGGGTCGCTTACCAGTTCCTGTTCCACCGCCTGGTCGCGTTCGGGGGTCGCACCGCGCGCCCGGGTGCCAGCCAGCGGGCGGATCGTGATCTTCTGCCCCTGGTTGGTGTTCTCCTGCCGCACCAGGATTTCCGGGCTGGCACCCACCACATGAAAATCACCGAAGTGGTAGTAATACATGTAGGGGCTGGGGTTCAGCGAGCGTAGAGCGCGGTACAACGACAGCGGCGACTCGGTATAACGCTTCTTGATGCGCTGGCCCACCTGCACCTGCATGAACTCCCCGGCCTCGATCATGCCCTTGGCCGTTTCTACCGCCCGCAGATAGTCGGCCTTGGCGAACTCACGCTGCGGCGGATACGACTGCGTCGGCCGGACCACGGGCGCGCTGACCGAATACTGGAGCTGCTCCTTGAGCGAGCGCAACCGCCGGCGCGCGTTCGCGTAGGCCTCGTTCTGGCCTGGGTCCGCGTAAACGATGAGGTAAAGCTTGCCCGACAGGTTGTCGATCACCGCCAGTTCCTCGCATTGCAGCAGCAGAATGTCGGGACAGCCCAACGTGTCGGGCGGGCATGTCGACACCAGCTTCTTCTCGATATGGCGCACCGTGTCGTAACCGAAGTACCCGGCCAACCCGCCACAGAAACGTGGCAACCCCGGGCGCAACGCGACCTTGAAACGCTTCTGGTAGCTGGCAATGAAATCGAGCGGATTGTCGGCACTGGTCTCCACCACCACGCCATCAGTGACGACTTCGGTGCGGGCCTGGTCGCCGAAACCAGTGGCGCGCAGCAGCGTTCGGGCAGGCAGTCCGATAAAGCTGTAGCGGCCGAATCGTTCGCCACCGACAACCGACTCCAGCAGGAAGCTGCAGGCACCACCCCCATGGGTAAACGCCAGTTTCAGGTACAACGACAGCGGTGTTTCCAGGTCGGCAAACGCCTCCACCATGAGTGGAATGCGGTTATAGCCCTGCGCCGTCAGGCTCTTGAATTCGAGTTCGGTAATCACGCGGCAGACCTTTCGATGCAGCACCGGCGCGCTCTGTTTCCTGTGCGGTCGGTTGCAATCAATCCAGCGCCCGGGGAGACGGGCAATAAGTGGTGTGCGTCCAGGCTTTGGCAGCCTGCGCCAGCAACACCGGGGGCCCGGCCGAACCGCGGGCCCTGTGGATCAGTCAGCGCGCGGCATCAGCGAGAGGGGCAGTACCGGTATGTCACGCCAGGGCCAGGCTCCCCGGTCGCTGCAACCTGTGATGCTGATGCGGTGAATGAACATGGCCGCAGTGTAGCAAAGGCAGAGCGGCCCATGACGCGCTCAGATTTCCGTGCCTTCGGTCCGCAGCCACTGCACCAGCACATCGCGCTCCAGCGGTCGGCTGAACAGGTAACCCTGGCCTTTGCCACAACCCAGCGTGCGCATCATCGATGCCTGCTCGAGAGTTTCGATGCCTTCGGCCAGCGTTCCCATGCCCAGGGTGCGGGTCATGAGCACCGTGGCCTCGATCAACACGCGATGGTAGTCGCTGGTCTGCGCCAGCTTGACGAAACTGCGGTCGATCTTGACCACATCAATCGGCAACTCGTGCAGACAGGACAAGGACGAATACCCGGTGCCGAAATCGTCCAGCGCCAGTGTCAGGCCCAGTTCCTTGATTTCGTGCAGTCGGGCCTGCATCGCCGGGTCCTGCGCCGCCAGGCTTTCGGTGATCTCCAGCTGCAACTGGCGTGCGCTCAAGCCATGGGCTCGCAGCGCCTCCAGGATGTCCGACGCCAGCGAGGGCTGGCACAGCTGGGCACGCGAAAGGTTGACCGACACGGTCTCGGGTGCCAGCGCTCCGAGCGCGACCTGCAGCCAGGCGAAATCGCGGCACGCCGTATGCAGCACCATGGCGCCCAGCTTGTCGATCAACCCGACCGACTCGGCCATGGGGATGAACTCGACCGGAGACACCAGGCCACGCTGCGGATGGCGCCAGCGCAACAACGCTTCCAGCCCGGTCACGCGGCGCGACACCAGGTCCACCAGGGGCTGGTAGACGACGAACAACTCGCCGTTGGGCAGGGCTCGGCGCAAGTCGTTTTCCAGCGCCACGTCGTCGCGCACCCGGCGGTGCATCGCCGGCTCGAACAAGACGTAGCGGCCGCGGCCGGTGCGCTTGGCCTCGTACATGGCGATATCGGCATCGCGCAAGATGGCATCCACATCGCCAGCGGCATGGGTCGCGGTGACGATGCCGATACTCACGCTGGAGTTGACCGTGTGTTCGCCGATCAAGTACGGCATGGCCAGCCGGTCGAGCAGGCGACCCGCCACGACCTCGGCGTCCAGGTCACCGCGGATGTCATCGAGCAGCACGACGAATTCGTCACCGCCGATCCGCGCCGCCATCTGGCCGAAATCGCTGGTGCGCACGAACGTGTCGCTGTCGCGCAAGCTGGTCTGCAGACGTTCGGCGATCTGGCGCAGCAACGCGTCCCCCACACCGTGTCCGAGTGTGTCGTTCACCTGCTTGAAACGGTCGAAGTCCATGAACAGGACCGCGAATTGATAGCCCGGATGTTCCCGATGGCGCGCCAGCGCGGTGGCGATCTGGTCGGTTACCACGACCCGATTGGGCAACGCGGTCAGGCTATCCGTGCGAGCGCTGTCGCGCAAGGTCTGCTCCAGTTGCTTTTGCGCGGACACATCGACGATGCAGGCAACCGCCCCCTGGATCCGGCCTTGGTCGTCGAGCAGGGGTTCCGAATTGATCAGGGTCCAGAACACTGCTCCATTGGCGCGCCGGAAACCCACCAGTTCACTGCGTACCGGCGCACTGTCACGCAGGCTGCGCGCCACCGGTCGCTCCCGCTCCGGCATGTCGGACAGGTCTTCCCGTATCGGACGCCCCAGCGCAACCAATGCCGCGTTGATTGCGTCGAGCTGGCCCACCTGGTTCGGCTCCAGGCCCAGCATATCCAGCGCGACAGCGTTGCAATCGACGATTCTGGCGGCCTTGGAAAATACCAGCACACCCGTGGGCAAGGCTTCGAACAAGGCCCGGCGTTGCAGGCGTTGCTGGACTCGTTCGTCGATGTTCGAGGCGACCACGACCCACGACGGCGCCTGACCGAGCTTGTCGGGCAGCGGCTGTATGTCGACCATGACCCAGACCCGACGACCGTCCTTGGTCATGATCTGGATTTCGCCCGCCACGGCCCGCCCCTCGGCCATGCTGGCCCGGTAGGCCAGGGCGCCGCGGGCGGGGCCTTCCTGCAACTGCAGCAGTGGCCCGAGCAACTTGCCGCGCACCTCGTCCAGCGTATGACCGGTCATTGCCACGAAACTGCGGTTGACCCATTCCACCCGTTGCAACTGGTTGAGCACCATGACCCCGTTTGCCGTGTGCTCGGCCACCAGTGCCAGACGCCGCATCTGGGCCGCTTGCGCGTGGACAAGACCATACTGACGTGACACGAAACGGGCCGTCGGCTCGACCACCGCCAGCGCCAGCGACACCATCAGGCCGATCACCAGCGCGGTCGAGGCCAGCATCGTGCGCGACGCCTCCCGGTTGTGCGCCTGGGCCGACACGCGGGACTGCTCCGACAACGCCTGTGTACTGGCGAAATAGTCCGGCGCGTGCGCCTGGGCTGCTTTCAGGCTGGACTGCACCGCGGCCGCGTCGCCGGCCTCGCGCGCGCGAATCAGCGCCTCGATGTCTTCGAAGAAATGCGCGCGCGCGACCCGCCATGCCTGCGTGATCGCCATCACACGGCCGACGGCATCGGATCCGCGTTCGTCTTGTTCCAGCAGCAATTCTTCCAGGCGCTGCGCCTGCCTGCGTGCCTCGGCGAGGTTGCGTGCCAGCTGCTGTGGCGCTGCGTCGCTGGCGTTCTGCAGGGCCAGCAGACTCAGCCGCTGGCTGAACAGGCGCTGCGCGCCTGCAAGCGCAATGATTTCGCCATCGGTGGAGCGCAGTTGCTCGGTACGCCAGTTTTGCCAGGCCTGCGCCGCCAGCACCAGCGCGATCAGCGCCAGCACACCCAGCATGGCCAACCGAACGCGCATGCCCGCGTGCGCCCCGGCCCGGCGCGCCTGCGGATCAACCGGGATGTCTTGGTCTGGCCCGAGCACGCCTGAGTCACTCAGCGCAAGGCGCCGCGCATCCGATCAATCACCTGGCGGTAATCAGGTTGACTGAATATCGCGCTGCCAGCGACAAAGGTATCGGCCCCCGCATCCGCCGCCGCGCGGATGTTCTCGACCTTGATGCCGCCATCGACTTCAAGCCGGATGTCCTTGCCGCAGGCATCGATGCGCCGGCGCACATCGGCGATCTTGCGCAGCGCAGAATCGATGAACCCCTGGCCACCGAAGCCCGGGTTCACGCTCATGACCAGCACCAGGTCGATGTCCTCGATCACCCAGTCCAACACGTCGAGGGGTTGCGCCGGGTTGAACACCAGGCCGGCCTTGCAGCCCGCCCCGGTGATGGCCTGTATGCTGCGATGTACATGGGCACTGGCATCGGGGTGAAAGCTGATCCGGTCGGCGCCGGCTTGCGCAAACGCAGCCGCCAGCGCATCGACCGGCTGCACCATCAGGTGCACATCGATCGGCACCGCCACACCCGCGGCGTTGCGGGCATGGGGCTTGAGGGCCGCACAGACCATCGGCCCGAAGGTCAGGTTGGGCACGTAATGGTTGTCCATCACGTCGAAGTGAATCCAGTCGGCACCCGCCGCAATGACATCGCTCACCTCCGCGCCCAGGCGTGCGAAGTCGGCAGACAGGATCGAGGGAGCGATGCGGAAGGTCATGGCGTGAGGTCTTGTGGTGCGAGTTGGATCGAAGCGGCATTTTCGCAGTTAGCATAGCGCCATGCCCAAGTACCAGTTCCAGGTGGAAGTGCAGCCAAGATACCTGCCCGAGCAATCGGCGCCGCAGCAAGGGCACTATGTTTTCGCCTACACCATCACCATTGCCAATACCGGCTCGATCGCGGCCCAGTTGATATCCCGCAGCTGGAACGTCAACGATGCCGGCGGCCATACCGAGAAGGTACGGGGCCTGGGTGTGGTCGGCCAGCAACCTTTTCTGCAGCCTGGCGAGAAGTTCGAATACACCAGCGGAACCCGGCTGCGCACGCCGACCGGAACGATGCACGGGAGCTATTTCTTCGTCGCCGAAGATGGCGAACGCTTCGAGATCGACATTCCGATGTTCGTGCTCGATGCGCTCAGCTCCAGTGGTGGCAGACCCACGCTGCATTGACCCCATTGCGGTGCGGACCCCCCATCCGAACCGGAACCATGGGTGAATTCGACCTGATCGCGCGGTATTTCCGGCATCCGGTGCGTCGGGCCGCACTGGGCGTTGGCGACGACTGCGCATTGCTGCGTATCTCGCCAGGCCATCAGCTCGCGGTATCGTCCGACATGCTGGTGCAAGGACGCCATTTCCTCGCAGGCGCCGACCCACAGGGCCTGGGTCACAAGGCACTGGCGGTGAACCTGAGCGATCTGGCGGCCTGCGGCGCGCAACCGCTGGCGTTCACGCTGGCACTGGCACTGCCGGCCGTAGATCCACTGTGGCTCGAGCCGTTCTCCCAAGGGCTGCTGGCGCTGGCGCGCATGCACGACTGCGAGTTGGTCGGCGGAGACACCACGGCCGGTCCGCTCAATATCTGCATCACCGTGTTCGGCGAAGTACCTGCCAGCGACGGACGCGGACAAGCGCTGCTGCGCAGTGGCGCCCGCCCGGGTGATGATCTTTACGTGAGCGGGACGCTGGGCGATGCGCGGCTGGCGCTCGAGAGTCTGCGCGGCCAGTGGTCGTTGCCGGATACCGTGCTCGACACGGCGACCCGGCGGCTGCACCAGCCCACGCCCCGGGTCGCGCTGGGCATGGCGCTGCGTGGCCTGGCCAGCGCCGCGATCGATATCAGCGACGGCCTGCTCGGCGACCTGGGGCATGTACTGGAAGCCTCGGGGGTCGGCGCCCGTGTGCAGGTGGACTCGCCCGCGCGGATGCTGGCCTGCGGCGGTGCGGCACTCGATGCCTGCGTGCCACGGTGGCACCAACTCGCCTGCGTGCTGGCCGGTGGCGACGACTACGAACTGGCTTTCACGGCCGCACCCGGCCTGCGTGATGCGGTGGCGGCCGCGGCCAGGGCCAGCGCGACCCCGGTCACGCGGTTCGGCTGCATCGAATCCGAGCCCGGCATCCGGGTGCTCGGCGCGCGGGGAGAGCCGCTGCACGGCGACTGGCGCTCGTTCGACCATTTCAACGCAACCCCATGACGGCGCACGGAAACATGGTGGCGACACCCGCCGACGACGAACAATTGCTCGACCAGGCAATCGCGATGGCGCGACACAGTCCGAACCGGGTACGCCATGTTGGCGCTGTGCTGCAGCCCAGCGACGGCGGAGCGCTGCTGCGCGCGTGCAACACCTTCCCCCGGGGCGTGGCCGATATCGAGGCACGACACCAGGGTGACGGGCGGCTAATCTGGATGGAGCACGCCGAACGCAATGCGATCTTTGCCGCCGCCCGGGCTGGCCGGTCCGCCGCGGGCGCGCGGCTGGCCAGCAGCTACTTTCCCTGCACCGATTGCGCCCGCGCCATCATCCAGGCTGGCGTTCGCCATCTGGTGACCCTGCCACCCGACCTGTCCGACCCGGTATGGGGCCCGTCGTTCGGACCATCGCTCGCCATGCTGCAGGAGGCGGGTGTGTACCTTTCTTTCTCGCCGCGCGATGCGACGCAGGCGCAGGCGAGCACGATGGAGCCTCCTGCGCCGGTCACGGGGGCACAGTGACGGTACGGATTTTTTCAGTGCGCAGCAGGTACAGGCCGCTGGCAATAATGATGCTGCCGCCGAGCAAGGTGTAGCTGTCCGGCGCGATGCGCCACAGGCTCCAGTCCAGCGCAATACCCCAGGCCAGCGCCGTGTATTCGAATGGCGCGATCACCGACGCCTGACCATGGCGGAACGCCTCGGTGATGGCCAGCTGCCCGATGAAACCGGTCACCGCCAGTGCTACCAGCACCCAGCTGTGTCGAGGCTCGATCGGCACCCAGTTCGGCAGCGCCAGCAGGCCGGCACCGAATGACAACGACATCGTGCTCCAGAACACCAGGGTCACGCTGGCGTCGGTGCGGCTGAGCACCCGACCGGTGATGGCCGAAACCGCGTAACAGGTCGCCGCGGCGAGCACGGCCAGCGCTCCCCACGAGAAGAAAGCTTCGCCATCGGGACGCAGCGCGACGATCACACCAGCCATGCCGACCGCAATGGCCGCCCAGTGCACCGGCGCCACCCGCTCGCGCAGCACCGGGATCGACAGCATGGTGATCAGCAGCGGCGCGATGAAAAAGATGGTGTAGGCCTCGGCCAGTCCGAGTTCTCGCAACGCGAAACTGAACATCGTCAACATGACGACGCCAATGACGCCACGCAGCAGGTGCAACCGCCAGCGTATCCGCAACAACTGCCCCACCTCGCGCCGCCAGACCACGTAGACACAGACCAGGGGCAAGGCCGCCAGCCCGCGCAGTGCGGCCACCTGCAGTGCGGGATAACTGCCGATCAAGGTCTTGAGAATCGCGTCCATCAACGAAAATGCGCCCACCGCGATCAGCATCGCCACGATGCTGCGCAGGTTACCGCTCATCGCTGGCTCCGCCGGCCCTGCGAGCGCCGCCCGCCACCTGAGCGTGGCACCCGCGCGGTACGCCATCCGCGAACCGGCCGGGCATGGCGCAGGTATCCGAGGTCAAGGCTTGCGGTGCTCCAGCGTCAGTCCAGCGGCGCTGCGCGCCGGGAAACCCTTCCAGTAACTGTGGTCGGCCTTGAAGGTACCGTTTGCCTCGGCCGACCATTTGCCATCCCTGGATTTCTCGACCAGGTTCAGATACGGGTCCATGGCTGCGTCGTTCTTCAGATATTTCCCGAGAAAGGCGGTGGTGAAATGTTGCGCGATGTTGTTCATGCGCACGTTGTCCCACACCGCGTCGATGTAATGCTCGGCCGGGATGAAATTGAGGTTCGACACCGGCTTCCAGGACTCCAGCGGCGCCGGCATTGGCGCGCCGGCATTGTGGTTGGCGTTCTCGTAGGTCAGCAGATAACGCGGCGCGTTGACGCTGCCCTCGAAGAGATTTCGCACGCCGGGCGCATAACCAGACACATCGTCGATTCCGCCGACCACGAAGAACACCGGTGTCGTGATGCCGGCCAGGCCGGCGTTGTTCCAGAAGCCGCGCGGCCAGCCCCAGGGTGCGAACGCGACCGCCGCCTTGATGCGTTTGTCCATCGACGCCATGTAGGCAGGGTTGCCGGCTTGGCGCAGCTTCAGCGCGCCTTGCGGCACGCCCCACGGAAATGCCACACTGGCTGCCGTGAAGCCACCACCGATGGTGTTGACCACACCGTATCCGCCCATCGAATATCCGATCAGCCCGGTCTGGTCCGCATCGATCATGCCCTTGAGCGTGCCCGACGCGTCGCTGGCGTTGAGACGCGCCATCTCGCCCAGCACGAACAGCTGGTCGAGCGGGCGGTTCAGCAAGGTGCTGCCGAATGCGCCCTGGTCGCGGTAGGTGCTGTCGGTATGGTCGATCGCGGCGACCACGTATCCCTTGCTGGCCAGGTTCTCCGCCAGGTGGCTGAGCAGGAAGCGGTTGCCAGGATAGCCGTGCGAGATGATCAACAACGGGTACGGGCCGGCACTGGCATCGGGCGGGGCATCACGCAGCGCCCTGCCGCGCAACGTGACCCCGGTCTTGCCGTCGCGGATGAACACGTCCCGGTATTGGCCGTCGCCGGCCTTCGGAGCGCCGGCCTTGGCAGGGTACCAGACCTCGACCGTCAGCGGGCGATCGTAGGTCGGGATCGGCGCGCCCGCCGTGGCCTTGAGTATGTCGAGTTGCCCGGCATGCGTGAACGCGAGGGTCTTGACGCCGACTGTCTGCTGGCCATACGCCGCCAGAGCGGGTGCATCGGGTCGGATCGTGTCGATGCGGTTGACGGTGCTGGTATCCTGTGCCATGGTCGGTGCTGCGGCGGTGAGTGCGGCGGTGAGTGCGGCGGTGAGTGCGGCAATGCGTGTGGCAATGCGTGCGGCGGTCGACCATGCCGTCATGAAACCCTGTTTGAACATGCGTGCTGAATCCGGTGGTGGATGTGTCGGGGATGGGTTGCGAATGCCGGCAGGCTCGCCGAGCCAAGCAGCCATGCCAACCGCCTGCATGCGCACCGAACCAAGGGAGTCGAGCATACCCGCCATCGGCGACACGTGCTTGCGCACCACCCGTGTCCACCATCATCATCGCAATGCCTGAACCTGACGCGTCGGCCCCGGCCAACCTTGGCGCCAAGGCGCCCATCGCTCGCCCTGGCCTGCCATTCCTGCTGGCCCATCCAGCCCATGTGATCGCATTGGGCCTGGGTTCAGGCCTGAGCCGCTGGGCGCCCGGCACCGTCGGCACCGCGTGGGCATGGGCCGCCTTCCTTGCGCTGCAGCAGTGGCTCACCCCCTGGCAACTCGGATGGATCGTGCTGCTGTCGTTCCCGCTCGGCTGGTGGGCCTGCAGCGTGTGCGCGCGGGACATGCGGGTGCTGGACCCGGGCAGCATTGTCTGGGATGAGATTGCCGCCTTCTGGCTGGTGTTGTGGCTGGTGATGCCCGCCGGTTTCGCAGCCCAGCTGGCGGCCTTCGTGTTGTTTCGGTTCTTCGACGCAGCCAAGCCCGGGCCAGTGGGCTGGGCCGACCGGCTGTTCCACGGCGTCGACCCGGCAACCGACCCGGCAGCCTGGAACAAGGCCGGCCTGGGCATCATGCTCGACGACCTGGTGGCGGCATTTTGCACGCTGCTGGTGATCGCCGCCTGGCATTGGTGGTGAGCCGGGACGACACGATGCCACACACCGACGCTGCGCAGCTGTGCCACGACCTGGCCGCCGCCTTGCTGGCGCGCGGCTGGATGATGGCCACGGCCGAGAGTTGCACCGGCGGCCTGATCGCCAGCGCTTGCACCGATCTCAGCGGGTCGAGCCGCTGGTTCGAGCGCGGCTTCGTGACTTATTCGAACCGGGCCAAGGCCGAACTTCTGGGCGTCGACGCGGGATTGATCGCGCGCGATGGCGCGGTCAGCGAAGCGGTGGCGCGGGCAATGGTGCAAGGCGCGTTGCGGCAGGCGCCGGTGCAGGCTGCCGTGGCGGTGACCGGCGTGGCCGGACCGACGGGCGGCAGCGTGGCCAAGCCGGTGGGCACGGTATGGTTCGGCTGGAATGTCGATGGCGTCGTGCGCTGCGAGATGCAGCGCTTCGATGGTGACCGCGCCACGGTGCGCGCAGCCACTGTCGTGCATGCGCTGGCCGGACTGCTCGCGATGGTAAGAGCCCCCGGCGGAGCTGGCTGACCATGACGCAGGGCGATGCCCGAGCGCCCCGCGCGATCGCGGTACGAACTCGTGCCAAACCAGCGTCGACAACCGCCAGGCGAACGCGAACGGCAGGCGGGCAGCACTACCATGTCTACGTGATCGAACTCGCCGACGCGGTCTGGAACATTGCGCGCTTTCGCCGCGCCAATCCCGATTACCAATTGGGCAAACCCTTTGTCTACGTCGGCATGACCGGCCTGGATCCGGACCTGCGCTTCGACAAGCACAAGGCCGGCATCCAGTCCAACAGTTATGCGCGCCGCTTCGGCCTGCGCCTGCTGCCCGGCCTGTACACGATGTACAACCCGATGCCATACGAAGCCGCACGCGACATGGAAGTCGAACTCGGCATTGCGCTGCGCGAAGCCGGCTACGGCGTCTGGCAGGGTTGATGACGGGGAGCAGGGAGTACACGCAGTGAACGAGCGTGGGGGCCACATTTCCCGCCGGGCCGCCCCAAGGGAAATATGCCCCCTTGGGGGGCAGGGAGTACACGCAGTGAACGAGCGTGGGGGCCACATCCCCATTCACACAACGTTCATCTCGCGCATCGGGCGCCCATCCAGCACCCGCTGCCAGCCGAACTCCGACAGGTCCAGCGTCTCGAACCGGCGCGCCACGACCAGTTCGGCCAGGGCGCGACCCACCGCTGGCGACTGCTGCAGCCCATGGCCGCTGAAACCGTTGGCGAACAGCAGGTTATCCAGTGCCGGATGAGCACCCAGAATCAGGTTGTGGTCCAGCGTGTTGACGTCGTAATGACCGGCCCAGGGCTTGCCGGCTCGCGCCGCCTCGAAACCCGGCACCCGGTGCGCCAGTGCTGGCCAGAGCACGTCCTCGAACAGTTCATGCTGCACCTCGAAGTCAAAACACTCCGGGTCCTGGTCTTCGGGCAAGGCCACACCACACAGAAAACCGGTGCCTTCGGGCCGGAAATAGACACCGCCCGTGTCTATCACCAGCGGACAGCGAGGCGCCGGCTCCGGGCTGTGGAACGGGAACACGCAGCGCTTGCGCGACTGCACCGGCAGCACGATACCGGCCGTTCGCGCCAGCGCGGTCGCACCGGTGCCGGCGGCATTGATGACGCTGGCGCAGGACACACGCCCACCATCGGCCAGTTGCACCGCTGTGACCGTCGCGCCACTGCGCAGCAATGCCGAAACCCGCGCCGCCCGGTACACCACCCCCTGGGCCTGCGCCTTGCGCCGGAACGCCTGCATCAGACTGTGCGCATCGAGCCAGCCTTCACCGGACAGGCCCAGGCTGGCACCAGCCAGGTCGTCCACCCGCAGCCACGGGAATCGCTGCGCCACCGCCGCGGGCGATAGCAAGGCGGCATCGACACCGCAGGCGCGTTGCACCGCATGGTTCGACTGCAGCGTCGCCAGCCCCTGCGCGCCAGCAAGAAACAGGTATCCGGCCGCGCGAAAACCGACTTCAGGCGCGACACCATCCAGCGACAGGTGTTCGCCGATGCGCTGAATGAAGTCGGTCGCGAACTGCGACATCCGGATATTGCCCGGCGTCGAGAACTGGTGCCGGAGCGACGCCACCGAACGCGTCGTCGCACACCAGGTGTAGGTCGGGTCGGGCTCGAGCACCAGGACCGAGCCCCGAAAGCCCGCATGCGCCGACAGAAAATAGGCGGCAGCACTGCCGACGGCCGCGCCGCCGATGATCACGACGTCGAAACGCTCCATTCGTTCGCTCACGATGCGCGTCCGCGAGCCGCCTCCTCAGCGCAACCGGACCTGCAGTGGCATCAGCGGGCTGTCGAAATCGGCCCGCCAGGTCTCACCGACGGTCACCGGCCAGGCGTCGGTCCAGGTGCCGGTGGTGACGACATCGGCTGGCAACAGGTCCGGTGCGCCCGGGCATTGGCGCAACTCGGCCAGGAAATGCTGCAGCGCGCGCAACGGGCTGCCCAGCACGTTGACGCCGGTGCCACGCTCGACCGCCTGCCCGTCGCGCTGCAGTACAACGCCGGTTCCGGCCAGCACTGCATCGAGTTGCGCGGCGTTGGAGGCCACGTCACGCACCGCGACGCGGCGTCCGACCAGCAGCCGTGCATGCAGCGCGCCGTCGCTCACCGCATCGGGCGCCACGAACTTCCAGTTTGGCAAATGCGACTGAACGATCTCGAATCCGGGCGCCATCCATTCGATCGCATCGAATACGTCGTCTGGCGTCGCATCCGGCTTCGGGCTCTCGCGCATGCCGAACACGGTCTCCGGTTCGATACGCGGCTGGCAGACTTGGCGCAACGCGACTTCACCCTCGCCCTCGCAGAACACCAGCGTGGTGTTCCACACCGTGCCCCAGATCGGCGCGGACACGTTGTAGCGCTGCCAGATGGCGCGGTTGGTGAAACCGATCTTGAAACCCTGCGGCAACTCGCCGCGCGCGATCCGCAACTGGCGCACAGCCAGCGCCTGCTGATAAGCCTGTGCGACGTTGAACGCAGGGTCGCTGCCGGGCGCCGTGGGCCACGGCTGACCGTCGTCGTAATGGAAAAGCAATTGCGCAGGAGTCATGGCTGGCGCGTTCCGGTTGGAGGGTCGGGCCGCCGCCGCGGCAGCGGATTCGCCCCGATATTACCCAAGCCATGGGCATCGGGCGCGGTCGATTGCGGGTGTCAGCCCAGGAAAGGTCGTCCTGCCATGACCTGGTGCAGCGTCCAGGCGCACAACACACTGTAAGTCAGCGCAAACCCCCAGACCACGAAGACCGCACCGCCGGCCCGCTCCGTGCTGGCAGACTCAGCAGATACATCTTTGCGCGACCGACCGCCGGCACCGACCGGCCCGACCGACAATCCGTCCATGCTGAACAAACTGAACCTGCTTTTGCCGATCCGTTACACCGTCTTCGGGCTTTGTCTACTCGCTTTACTGGCCGGCCTGGCGGCGCTGTCCGTGTGGGGCGTCGGCATCGCGCTGGTGCTGGTGATGCTGCCGCTGGTAGCCGTGGGGGTGTACGACCTGGCCCAACCCCGGCGCTCCATCTTGCGCAACTATCCGGTTATCGGGCACCTTCGCTACATGCTCGAGTTCGTGCGGCCAGAGCTGCGCCAGTATTTCCTGGAAGGCGATTACGAGGCCGCGCCGTTCTCGCGCGCGCAGCGTTCGCTGGTCTACCAGCGGGCCAAGGGTGACTCGGATCTGCGCCCGTTCGGCACCTTGCTCAACGTGCGTGCGGAGGACTACGAATGGGTCAACCACGCGATGGTGCCGAGCACGATCGCATCACACGACTTCCGGCTCTGGATCGGGGGCACGCCCGAACAGGTTGCCAGCCGCGACCCCGCGCTGGGCCAATGCACGCAGCCGTACAACGCGAGCCTGTTCAACATCTCGGCGATGAGCTTCGGCTCGCTCAGCGCCAATGCCATCCTCGCGCTCAACGCCGGCGCCCGGCAGGGTGGCTTTGCCCATGACACCGGCGAAGGATCGATCTCGGCGCACCACCGCCACCACGGCGGCGACCTGATCTGGGAGATCGGTTCGGGTTATTTCGGCTGCCGCAATGACGTCGGGCAGTTCGATGCAGACCGGTTTACCGCCAATGCGCACGACCCGCAGGTCAAGATGATCGAACTCAAGCTCAGCCAGGGTGCAAAACCGGGTCACGGCGGGGTACTGCCCGGCCCGAAGGTGACGCCGGAAATCGCCGCCGCACGCGGCATCCCGGTGGGCGTGGAATGCGTGTCACCCGCCGCCCACAGTGCCTTCTCGACACCCGTAGGTCTGCTGGAATTCATCGCGCGGCTGCGCACACTGTCGGGCGGCAAGCCCACCGGATTCAAGTTGTGCATCGGCCACCCATGGGAATGGTTTGCCATCGTCAAAGCCATGATGCAGACCGGTATCACGCCTGACTTCATCGTCGTCGATGGTGCTGAAGGCGGCACCGGCGCCGCGCCAGTCGAATTCACCAACCATGTGGGTTCTCCACTGCAGGAGGGACTGCTGCTGGTGCACAACACCCTGCGCGGGGCCGGACTGCGAGACCGGATCCGGATCGGCTGCGCTGGCAAGGTGATCAGTGCGTTCGACATCGCGCGCATGATGGCGCTGGGCGCAGACTGGTGCAACAGCGCCCGCGGCTTCATGTTCGCACTCGGCTGCGTGCAGGCCCAGACCTGTCACACCGGCCATTGCCCGACCGGCGTCACAACCCAGGACCCGATGCGCCAGAAGGCGCTGGTCGTGGGCGACAAGACACGCCGGGTTTTCAATTACCACGCGATGACGTTGCACGCGCTCAAGGAGATGGTGCAGGCCGCCGGGCTGGACCATCCGAGCGGCATCACCGCGCACCATATCGTGCGTCGGTCCGCCGACGGCAAGGTGCATTCGCTGGCCCAGACTGTGCTGGCCCAGATGCACGACGGCGCCTTGCTGCAGTCAGACCTGACCGGCCTGCCGCTGATCTACCGCCAGTCGTGGCCGCAGGCCCGCGCCGAAAGCTTCACGCTGGCGAAGGCCTGAAACCCGGCGCCACCATGACCGCAAGCGGCGCCAGGCGCCGGCGCAGATGCAGCACCGCCTTGTCCTTGCTCAGCAACCTGGCACGGTGCGCCACCGCCAGATCGATGAAGGGCTGATCGTGGGGGTCGCTGCACCGCACACCACAGGCCGGCGCAGCCGGTCGCAGCCGGGCCGATCGGTCGTAACGCTGCAACACGTCTGTCGCCAACAGGCCGCGTGCCGACAGTGGCGTGCGCATCGCCGGATAATCCAGCACCCGCTGTAATTCGCCGCGCATGGCATCGGTTGCCAGCCAGGCCAGTGCACCCGCATCCAGTGCCGCACGCAAGGCCTGCGTCGACGGGTCGGCGAACAACAACAGATCCAGCACGATATTGGTGTCGATCACCACGGCGTGTTGCGGTGGTGCCGCCGCATTCATGGGCGATCCTGCGCGCCGCGGGCCACGGACCAGGCGTTCATTCGCCGGACGACACGTGCGCTTTGGTCGTGCGCGCCGAACCCTGCACCATGTCGAAACGGAACATTCGGCATTCGATCGGACCATTCCACATCGGCACTCGCCGACCCGCCTTGAGCCGCATCGTGCCCGGCAACTTCAGGTCCGGCGTCAGCATCCAGACGGTCCATCCGGAAAAGTTTTTCTTCCAGTGCGCGGCCAGTTGCACGAAGAAGTCGCCGCCGTCTTCCGTTTGCGCCTGCTCGCGCGGGCTGCGCGCGGGAAACGCCGCCCCGTCATCCCATGCCTCGCGCGGGTCGTATCCGTCACGCCGGCGCGCATGCGCGCCGGCAAAACCAGCCGTGGCAATGCGTTCGCCATATGGTGGATTGACCAGCATCAGCGCTGGCGCATCGCACGGAGGCAGGCGCTGCAGGGCGTCGCCGCCGCGAAATTCGATCGCGTCAGCCACGCCGGCGCGCTGCGCATTGCGCTGCGCGAAGTCGACCATGCGGTGCGAGACGTCGCTGCCGAAGATGGTCGGCCGGCTGCCAGCTGCCGGCAGGCGTTGCGCGTCCCGTGCGGCCTGGCGCATACCGTCCCACACATGGGACTGGAATGGCAGCATCTTCTCGAATGCAAACCGGCGCAGTGCGCCGGCTGCGATGTTGCAGGCGACCTGGGCCGCCTCGATGGCGATCGTGCCGGCGCCGCAGCAGGGGTCGTACAGCGGCAACTGCGGCGTGTGCGTCCAGCCACTGGCGGCCAGCATCGCAGCGGCCAGTGTTTCCTTGAGCGGCGCCTCGCCCTTGTCCTCGCGCCAGCCGCGCTTGAACAAGGCCTCGCCCGACGTATCGACATACAGCGACACGGTGTCGGTCGTCAGATGAACGTAGATGCGGATATCGGGCCACTGCGTGTCGACATCGGGTCGCACGCCGCCACACTTGGCACGGAAGCGGTCGCACACCGCGTCCTTGATCTTGAGCGCGGCGAAGTTCAGGCTGCTCAAAGGGCTGTGCTGGGCCGTGACTTCGACCTTGATCGATTCGCGCGGCGTGAACCAGATCTCCCAGGCCACGTCGCTCGCCGCGCGGTACAGGTCCTGTTCATTGCGGTACTGCGCGTGATGGAGTTGCACCAGCACCCGTTGCGCCAGCCGGCTGTGCAGGTTCAGCAGCATGGCGTCGCGCCAGGAGGCCTGCAGCAAAACGCCGGCGCGCCATTTCTGCACCTGCTCGGGTGGCTGCCCGGCGATACCGGCCACCTCGGCAGCAAGATAGTCCTCGACGCCGGCGGCGCAGGGCAGAAACAACGGGAGCTGGTTCACGATCGGGACAGTGGCATGGCGTGGCGCGCGCAGGGCTTCACAATGCGCGACGCAGGTTGGCAGGGGCGATGCGCAGGCCCTCGCGGTATTTGGCGACGGTGCGGCGCGCACAGCCGATGCCCTGTTCCTTGAGCATCTCGGACAACTGATTGTCACTGAGCGGTTTTTTTTCCGACTCGGCATCGATGAACTGCTTGATCAGCGCCCGCACCGCGGTGCTCGAAGCATTGCCTCCCGACTCGGTGCCGAGCGAGGAACCGAAGAAATACTTCAGCTCGTACGTGCCCAGCGGCGTGGCCATGAACTTGGCCGTCGTCACCCGGCTGATCGTCGATTCGTGCAGGCCCAGTTCGTCGGCAATCTCGCGCAGCACCAGCGGACGCATCGCCAGCACGCCGTGCAGGAAGAAATTCTTCTGTCGCTCGACGATGGCAGTGCTCACCCGCAAGATGGTATCGAACCGCTGCTGGATATTCTTGATGAACCATCGCGCCTCCTGCAGGCGCTGCTGCAGCGCCGCATAGTTGGAGGCGTCGCGGCCGTTGCCCCGATGCTGGCGCAAGGCGTTCGCATAGATGTCGTGCACGCGCAGCCGCGGCATGACCTGCGGGTTGATCTGGGCCCGAAAACGCGCGTAGGCGCCACTGCCGACCTGCACCACCAGCACATCGGGCACGATGATGTTGCGCTCGACGTTGACAAAACGCCGGCCCGGCTTGGGCTCGAGTCGCGCGATCAGCGCGATCGCCTCCTTGATTCCTGCGTCGCTGGCCGCGCACAACTGCGAGAGCCTGCGCACGTCGCGTCGCGCGAGCAAATCGACCGGCTGCGAGCAGATACGCACCGCCAGCGCCAGCAAGTCGTGCTGCGCGTCGTTGGCCGGCAACGCGCGCCGCATGGCCCGCAATTGCAGGCGCAGGCATTCGCCCAGGTCGCTGGCGCCCACCCCGACCGGGTCGAAACCCTGCAAAGTGATCAAGGCGATGCGGAAATGGTGCAGTAACTGGTCCAGCTCATCCTCGTCGACTGGCGACAGGCCATCCGCCAGCTGTTCCAGCGTATCCTCCAGGTAACCGTCCTCGCTGAGCGACTCGATCAGGAATCGCAGCGCCACCCGGTCTGCCTCGCCCAGGCGGGTCGCCAGCGCCTGCGCGTGCAAGTGTGCCTGCAGTGTCTCCTGGGTACGCGCCAGTTCGCCGGCATCGGCATCACCATCGGTTTCCAGATTGTTGCCGTGGGCCTTGGCATCGCCGCCCCATTCCCCGTCGTCGGCCGCGATCTCCTGCGTGCCGTCGCCGTCCCAGCTCTGGCCGTCCTCGGCCGACAGGGGTGTGACCGAATCGTCGCTGGAGGGCGTATCCGGCACCGACACATACTCTTGCGCCACGCCAGCGCCCAGTTCGGTCTCCCGCTCGCCCGGCGCCACCAGCGCGTCGCTCTGGTCCAGACCGAAGTCCTCGCGCTCGACGCGCTCCTCCGACACTTCCAGGAACGGGTTGTCGTCCAGCATCTGGCTGATCTCCTGGCTCAACTCCAGCGTCGAGAGCTGCAGCAGGCGGATCGACTGTTGCAGTTGTGGCGTCAACGCCAGATGCTGCGAGACGCGGAGCGAAAGACCCGGTTTCATCTACATCTTGAAGTGCTCACCCAGGTAGACCCGGCGCACTTCCGCGTTATCGACGATTTCGGCTGGCGTTCCAGCGGCCAGCACGCTGCCGTCGCTGATGATGTAGGCATGGTCGCAGATGCCCAGCGTCTCGCGCACGTTGTGGTCGGTGATCAATACACCGATGCCCCGCGACTTCAGGAAACTGATGATGCGCTGAATCTCGATCACCGCAATCGGATCGATGCCGGCAAACGGTTCGTCCAAAAGAATGAACCGCGGCTGGGTGGCCAGCGCACGCGCGATCTCGACCCGCCGTCGCTCGCCGCCAGACAAGGCCAACGCCGGAGACCTGCGCAGGTGTTCGACCCGCAAATCGCGCAACAGCGCGGTCAACCGATGCTCGATCACCGTCGGCGCCAGGGCCTGCCCGGAGGCGTCGGTCTGCAGTTCGAGCACGGCGCGCACGTTGTCCTCGACGTTGAGCTTGCGAAAGATCGAAGCCTCCTGCGGCAGGTAGCTCAGGCCCAGCCGGGCGCGCCGATGAATCGGAAGATGGGCCACCGACTGACCGTCGATGAGGATCTCACCCGCACTGGCGCGCACCAGGCCAACCAGGATATAGAACGACGTGGTTTTGCCGGCGCCGTTGGGGCCAAGCAGCCCGACCACTTCGCCCTCGCCTACCGTCAGCGAGATGTCCTTGACCACCATACGGCTGCCAAAGGACTTTTGCAGGTGACGCGCTTCCAGACGGACAACGGATGCGCCCGGCAGGTCGATGGCCCTCGCTCCGTCTGCCGCCCCCCGCAGCGCATCGTCGGCCGGCACCACCATCACTTCTTGTCACCACCCAGCGTCGATGATCGACGCAGCGCTGGAGTAGCCGCCGACGCGGGTGTGCGCGGCGCGCCAGCACCCGGCGACGGGCTGTTGTCGTTGTTGCGTGGCGTGAGCACCGCGCGTACCCGCCCCGTGCTGCCCTCGGGCCCGGGCCGGGCTGGGCCGCCATCGACCGTCAGCACGCTGGTGCTGTTGTCGTAGACGATGATGTCGCCGGTGATCTCGTCATTGAGCTTGGAGGCGACATAACGGCGCAAGATGGCGCGCCGCTGGAAGGTCACCGCGTCGGCCTTGCCGTCATAGGTGATCTGCTCGGCCTCGCCTTCCATGTATTCGTCAGGCTCGCCGGCCCGCGTGTCGCGCTTCTGGCGGAAAAACGCCAATTTTCCGGGTTCGGCCTTGACCACGCCGTATTGGTTGCCGTCATTGTCCTGCCGGATGTCCATCTGCGCGCCGCGGATCAGCATCGTGCCCTTGGTCAGCACCACCTTGCCGGTGAATACGCTGACTTGCTTGGCGTCGTCATACCGCAGCGCATCGGACTCGACGTTCATCGGCTTGTCGCGATCGGCCCGCTCCGCCATGGAAATGCCATGGGGCAGCAGGGCGGCCAGCAACAAGGTGTAAGGAATCAAGGATGGCTTCATAAAGGCACGAATCTTGCAGTCAACTCTGCAAATTCATTGTAGCCCCCACCCTGGGGCGGTTCGGCTGCTACGTCGCAAAAACACGGCAATCGAAGCCGGACCGCAACGCGCATCAACGCCCGGAGCGAACCTCGGCCAGCAGGTAGTCGACGACTTGCAGCGCCCGCTGCATGTTGGTCGCGATCGAGCCGTCGGTATAAAAACGGCCTGCCACGCCGAGCGCCGGCACGCCTTCAACCTTGTAGGCATCCTGCAGACGGGTGGCGCTGCCAACGGCTGACTGGATCTGCGGCGACGTGTACAACGCGCTGAACCGGGCCTTGTCAACGCCTTGCTGCGCCACCCATTCGACTATGGCGGGCCCACGAGAGAGATCGATGCGTTCGGTGTGAATGGCGGCGAACACCTTGGCATGCAGTCGATCGAGCTCGCCCATGGCCCGCAGCGTGTAGAACAACCGCTGCTGCGGCACGAACTCATCTCGAAAACCGACCGGAACGCGGCGCAACACCACATCCTTGGGCACACGCAGGCTCCAGGCATCGAGCACCGGCTCGAACGCATTGCAAAAGCGGCAGTTGTACCAGAAGAACTCGATCACTTCGATCGAGCCAGCAGGGGCCTCTACGGCAACCGTTTGCTTCAGCGTCAGGTAGTCCCAGCCCGACTCGGGCTGGCGCGCCTGCGCGCGTGCCAGTGGCGCGAGGCCGGGTCCGCACGCCAGGGCGGCGATTGCGGCAGAGGAAAAGATGCGACGTTTCATTTCAATGGGCTCCTGCGGTACAGCAAAGCTGTGGGATAAGGCACGCGCCAACAGGTTCAACGCTGAACCCGCACCAGCGCTGCCTCGATACCCAGGCCTTCGAGTTTTTCCTTGGTCAGATCGGCATCGCCGCGCTTGTCGAACGGGCCGACCCGGACCCGGTACACGGGGCGCCCCGACTGATCGCGTTCGGATACCCGGGCCTCGATTCCGCCCAGCGAGAGGCGGGCTCGCTGCGACTCGGCATCGTTGGCGGTGCGGTAGGCGCCGACCTGCACAAAATACGTGAACGGGTCAATGCCATCGGCGCCCGATCGTGCCCGAGCCAGGTCACCGAGCGGATCGGCCGAGGGGGCCGTGTTCGCTGGCACCGGCGCGACAGCCCCTCCGGGCGTCGGGATGCCGGCGACCGCGGGCGGAATCGCGGTGTAACCACCCGCACCCGTGGCGCCAGCTGATGCCGCCGGAGTTGCCGGCTCACCGGCGCGCGCCGGATTTTTGCCATACAGCGGCGCATTCGGGTCCCAGTCCTTGTTGCGACGCGCCTCTGCCGCGTCCTGATCAGTGGTCCGGCTGGGGCCCTTGTTCAGGAACGGAACCGGCACCTTGGTGACGTAAACCGCCACTGCCAGCGCCACGCCCAGGCCGATCACGATGCCCACGATCAGACCCAGTATCGTTCCACCCCATTGCTGCTTCATGCCCTGTCCCTGCCTGTCGATGCCACCCATGGTCGTCTCTCGCCTCACATTGTGCGCGGTGCGTCGACACCGAGCAACGCCAGGCCATTGCGCAGGACCTGGGCCGTGGCTGACACGAGCGCCAGCCGGGCCAGCCGCACTGGCTCTTCATCGACCAAGATCCGTTCGGCATCGTAATAACGGTGGTAAGCCGCGGCCAGGTCACGCAGGTAGAAGGTGACGTCGTGCGGTGCAAAATCCAGCGCAGCTACCGCCAGCATGTCAGGATAATGCGCCAGCAGCAGCAGCAGCGCCATGGCTGGCGCCGACTGCAGCGCGCTCAGGTCGACCGCGGCCAGATCGGCCTCGTCACCGCCCCAGGCCCGGAGCACCGAGCAGATGCGCGCATGCGCATATTGCACGTAATACACAGGGTTGTCGTTGTTTTGCGCCAGCGCCAGGTCGACGTCGAACACATATTCGGTATCGGGCTTTCGGCTGAGCAGGAAAAATCGCACCGCATCCTTGCTGGTCCATTCGATCAGGTCGCGCAAGGTCACGTAACTGCCCGAGCGCTTGGAGATCTTGAGCTCGACACCGCCGCGCATCACCCGCACCATGGTGTGCAGCACATAGTCCGGGTATCCCTGCGGGATGCCTGCGTCAGCGGCCTGCAGCCCGGCGCGCACTCGGGCAATCGTGCCGTGGTGGTCGGTACCCTGTATGTTGACCACGCGGGTGAAGCCGCGTTGCCATTTATCGATATGGTAGGCCACGTCCGGCACGAAGTAAGTGTAGGAGCCGTCGCCCTTGCGCATCACCCGGTCCTTGTCGTCGCCAAAGTCGGTCGAGCGCAACCACAAGGCGCCGTCCTGCTCGTAGGTCTTGCCGGCATCCTGCAGCATCTGCACCGTGCGCGCCACCTTGCCGCTGGTGTACAGGCTGGACTCCAGGAAGAAATGGTCGAACCGGACCGCGAAGGCCTTGAGGTCCAGGTCCTGCTCGTGGCGCAGGTAAGCGACGGCAAACGCACGGATCGCGTCCAGGTCCTGCACGTCGCCATTGGCGGTCGTGATCCGGTCGTCGGAGCTGACCGTCTTGCCGGTCAGGAAATCGGCAGCGATGTCGGCGATGTAGTCTCCGTTATAGGCTGCCTGAGGCCACTCGGCATCACCGGGCTTGAAACCCTTCGCGCGCAGCTGGGTGCTCTGGGCCAGCGTTGCGATCTGCACGCCCGCGTCGTTGTAGTAGAACTCGCGATGCACCGCCCAGCCCTGGGTCGCGCACAGGTTGCAGATCGCGTCGCCCAGCGCTGCCTGCCGGCCATGGCCGACATGCAGCGGACCGGTCGGATTCGCCGACACGAACTCCACCATCATGCGCTGGCCGTTCAAGGGCAAAGTGCCGAAGGCCGCGCCCTCGGCCAGCACCTCGCGCACGACCTGCTGCTTGGCCTCGGGCTTGAGCCGGATGTTGATGAACCCCGGCCCGGCGACCTCGATGTCCGCCACCCACTGCTGGTAGACGGTTTGCGCGAGCAGCACTGCGCGCAGGCGCTCGGCCAGCTGGCGCGGATTGAGTTTCAGCGGTTTGGCCAGTTGCATCGCCACCGTGGTGGCGAAATCGCCATGGGCCGCCACCTTGGGCGACTCGAACACTGCCTGCGCACCGGCGTCGGGCGCCAGCTCGGCGAGCCCGGCCGACAGGCCTTGGAGCAGTTGTTGTTTGATCTTGCGCATAACCATCCATTCTAGGAGGCCGTCAGTCATGCTGGCGGGACAGTACCATGGCGAATGCGTTGCCTGGCGCTGGAACGTGTCAGCGCCAGGACCCGCTGGCGCGTTGTACCTGCGGAACCGGCAACGGAACTGCCCGGCACCCACCTGTCCAACCAAAGGAAAACCTCATGAAACAACTGCTCGCCCTGCTGACCGTTGGCATCACACTGGCAATGGGCTGCGCCCATGCCCAGGACAAGGCCAAAACACCCCAGCAGGAAAAAATGGCGTTGTGCAACCAGCAGGCCGACGGCAAGAAGGGCGACGAGCGCCGGGCATTCATGAAAGGCTGCCTGAGCAACAAGCCCGAAACCCAGCAAAGCAAGATGAAGACCTGTAATGCATCCGCCGCCGACAAGAAGGGCGACGATCGCCGGGCATTCATGAGCGAGTGTCTCAAGAAGAAAGCCTGAACAACCTGCGCCGCGCGCCCGAGGCGAGCACCGCGCCAGCCGGCGGGCGAATCCGGCCGGCGCGGTGATGCGCAAGTAGCCACTGGCTTGCACGCCAGCCGCCGAAAAACTGGCCTCGGCATTCGCAATATCGGCCAGCAGATGCTGGCAGTCCTCCAGAAAAACAGGGAAGCAATCGTTCCATGAGTCGCTTTGCGCGTTCAAGCGCAACCAGTCACCATGCCGACTGTGACTAATTCAGGCCATCCACATGCAAGTCTATTTTGGGACAGCAGAAAACGGATAGCCCCGTCTGCGAAGTCTAGTGCTCCGAGCCCTCAATGGCCCTGTCCAAAATTTCGTTGAGCCTGAGCAACTGGCGGAAGTCGCTGGCTAGATTTCGGGCTAGATCCGGCGAACTGAACTGTTTCGTTGTAAGGGTCTTGGAGACAAAAAATGTTTTGAGCTTGATCCAGTCAATGTCGGGATGATCCGCATCAAAACCGCGCGGGCAGTTCTTGGCTACAGCCATTCGGTTGAAGCCGGTCTTGAAGCTTTTTTCAAACTCTTTGTCGGCAAACAGCTTTTTAAACGGTTCCGAGTCATCCGCGATTGCCTGCCGCACGCACCGGGTTTGGGTTGACGATGCCATATACAGGCCCCCGGCTACAACGACACCCTTCCAAGTTTCGTCATTGGGTAACAGGCCAAAGAACAAAAGCGGATTTTTTTCGAAGCGAGAGGCCGAAGGACGAGCCACGATATAGGAAACCCAGTCCTTGAAGCAAGCCCCATCCCGCTCGATCTTGTGTACGGGCTTCTTGATGCGGCCAAGCGCCCTCGTTGGAAAATGGTATCCGCGCGCCTCGGTCTCCAGTTCTTTCTTGACAGCTTCAGCCAGTTTCGTCAGCGGCGCACGAATCAATCGCTGATACTGAACATCATTTTCTGCTAGCCACTCCGGTTCGTTCTGTTCACCCGCAAGTTTCAAAAACTGAAGTGACTCTTTAGAAAATGTCAACGGTGCTGTCGTCTTCTTCAATTGCATTCTCCAAAAAAAATTCCATCCGCAATCATTTGATGTGCTTTCGTCCGCCGCGATGGGTTGTGCCGGTGATGGTTGACGAAAACCGTCGGGGGCCTGTGCGGCATGTCGGCGGCGCCTGTCGTTTTCAAGCGCGGGAAAATCACGCTACCGCGTGTGCAGCCCGCAATGACGCGATCTCGTCGGCGCAATAACCCAGCTGCGCCAGCAGGAGGTCCGAGTGTTCTCCCGCCTTGGGCGGCTGCGCGCGCACGCCGAGCCGCTGGCCGTGCATCGTGAACGGCAGCAAGGTGGTGCCAGCGCGTTGTCCAGCGCGCGGGCCGTCTGGCAGCACGATATCGGCCAGGCAACCGGTCTGGCGCAGATGCTCGTCGTCGTAGAGTTCCTCGGGCTTGCGGATCGGCGCGTACGGCAGGCCGAGTTGCTCGAAACGCGCGCCAAGTTCCTGGGCAGAGAAGGCAGCCAGGCGTTCGCGCAGCAGCGGCATCATCGTCGCGCGCGCCAGCACACGCTGGTTGTTGGTGGCCAGGCCCGGATCGGCCAGCAGATCATCGAAACCGAACGCGCTGCAGAAGGTCTTCCACTGCGCGTCGCTCACCGCAGCCAGGAAAATCTGCCCGCCGTCCTTGACCGTGAACACGTCGTACACGGCCCAGGCCGAGATGCGGTCGGGCATGGGCGCTGCCGGCGTGCCGGTGATCGCGAATTGCAGCATGTGCTGGCCGACCAGGAACACGTTGTTCTCGAACAGCGCGCTCTGCACCTCCTGGCCCTTGCCGCTGATGCCGCGCTGGATCAGCGCACCGAGCGCGCCGATGGCACCGAACATGCCGCCCATGATGTCGTTGACGCTGGTTCCCGCACGCAGCGGATCGCCGGGACGGCCAGTCATGTAGGCCAACCCGCCCATCATCTGCACCACTTCGTCCAGCGCGGTGCGGTTTTCGTAGGGCCCGGGCAGGAAACCCTTGAGGCTGACATAGATGACGCGTTCGCTGGTCGCCGACAGGCTGGCATAGTCCAGCCCGTACTTGCGCATGGTGCCGGGCTTGAAATTTTCGGCTACGACATCGGCACTGGCGGCCAGCCGGCGTGCGACTGCCGCGCCCTCGGCCTTGTGCAGATCAATCGCAATGCTTTTCTTGTTTCGATTGAACATCGAAAAGAAGCCAGCGCCGGCGCCCAGCAGATGACGCGTGCGGTCGCCGTCGATCGGCTCGACCTTGATCACCTCGGCGCCCATGTCGGCCAGCACCATACCGCAGGTCGGGCCCATCACCATGTGGCTGAATTCGACCACGCGCAGGCCGGTGAGCGGCTGGTGCGCCGGTGGCGCTGCGTGTAGGGAGGCCGAGTTGACAGCTGCCATCAGCTCAACTGCAGATCGAGCACCAGCGGCGACCCCTGACCCGGCGTCTCGGACTCTTCCTGCGCCATGATCCGGTCCAGCGCCCGCGCCACGATCGGCTGCTGGTCGATGATGGTCAGCCGGCCTTCACGCAACAGAGCGGCCACTTCCTTTTGCGAGCGCACAAAAGCCTCGAAGCCGTCGCGGTTGGTGAACAACATGCGGCTACGCTGAGGGCTGATCCAGCCCAGGCGGTAACGGCGCAACGGGTCGGCATCGTGCTCGAAATCGAACCATATGCCGCGCTCGAGTCCCTGGGCTATCGCGTCGAACGCGTCGGGCGCATTGCGCGGCTCCGGCGCCAGGCGCTGGTCCAGCGCCTGGATCGCCTCGCGTCCGATCTGTGTCTCGAGTTCGCCCGGGCCGGAGTCCACAGGCGCCGGACCGGCCTTGGGCACCCGGATCGCCTTCATGTGACAGGCGATCAGCCGCTGGGTGAACGCATCCCGGGCCTCGCCCTTCCAGCCGATCGCGTCCAGTCTGGTGTCCAGGCGTGGCACCAGGTCGGGCAACAAGGCCATCAACCGGCCGCGTTCCTGTGGCAGGAAGCGCGGCCGCGTCGACCAGATCACATCGTCCATGGTCTTGACTGCAAGGTCCCAGCGCGCGGGTTCGGTATCGACCCGCAGCCAGGTCCGGGCCAACACCTCGCGCCACTGCACGGTCAGAAATGGCAGCAGGAACGGCGGCAGCGGTTCGTCGATCGGCAACGCATGGATGCACTGGTGCACAACACTGTCGGAATGGGTCAGCGCTGCTTCGCGGGCCTCCTTCGACTGCTCTTCGCTTGCCGCGGGCTTGATGCGCACCTCGGCCTGCTGCTGGTTGGCCTGCATGAAGGCCTCGAGTTCCGCCAGCAGGCTGCGAAACGAGTCCAGGTCGGCATCGAACTCGGCCAGCACACGCCGCACCGTGCCGTCGATTTGCCGAAACAGCGGGTCGGCCTCGCCCGACTCGGGTGCCCATCCCACGGCTGCGGCGGCCAGCCCATCGACCAGCCGGCGGGCCGGGTGCTCGCCGGACAGAAAGAAGTCGCGATCGATCAGCGCTGCCTTGAGTACCGGAATCTGCAGCCGGCCGATGACAAACTTGAGTTGCAGCGGGATCGACGTGTCGGCAAACACAAAATCGAACACTTCGGCCAACGCATCGACCGTGCCACGATCGATTTCGGTGGCGCGCTGCACCTCCTCCCGTTCGCGCATCTGGCGCAGTACGTTCTGGCCGGCAAGGTCCTGGCCACGCGCCCATTCCGGAAACTGCGATGTTCCGGCCCCCGCTTGCAGGCCACCGAGAAAACCCATCAGTTCCGGGTCGGCTGGTGCCGACACGCCGGCACCGGCGAAGCCGCCTGCGGATGCAGCAGACCCGTCGCCTCCCGCACCACCTCCCGCACCACCTCCCGCACCACCTCCCGCGCCACCGGATTCGCTCGGCCCGGCGCCGAAACCCAGTTTCTGCAGGAACTGGCGCGCCCGGTGCGCGATCGAACGGGCCATGTCCTGCATGCCCAGGCCTTCGCCACCCTGGGAGCGGGAACCGCCTGACTCGCCGAAACCGGAGCCGCCCGCATGCGGCTGCAGCGTGGCGTAACCGGACCCAGCGGCCGACTGCGCGCCGGAGTCAGCCATCAGTGGCGCGGACGCCGAATCACCCGCACTGCCGCCTGCGGTGCGCTTGATGCGGTGCACCGGCTGGGCGGAATACCCCGCGCGCACCAGCATCGCAGTCAGGTCGGTGTAAAGCGGTGTCCAGTCGATACTGCACTGGGGCTCGAGCACCGACACGAAATCTTCCGACGCCGCCGGATCGAAGGCACTGTTGTGCCAGGCGATCAGGAAGGCCCGGATCAGGCTGGCCGGACGGAACGGGTTGTCTGCCAGCGCGAACTCGTCCTGCTGGAGCAACGCGCCCATGCTCACGGTCAGCGCCTTGAGCGGTGCGTCATAGCGGATGTTGAAGCGCTGGGAGACCCGATCCACCAGCAGGTGGCGCTCGATCTCGTCCACGTCCAGCAAAGCCATGCTGCTGGGGCCGGACAGGTCATCGGCCTGCATCGACGGGCGCAAGGCCCGCAGCGACCCTGGCATCACTGCCTCGACCTCGTCTTCGATGGACTCGCGCAATGCCGCCTGGAAGGCGCGGTTGAAGATGCCGGCCTGCTTGTCGAGCATGACGCCAGCGGTGCGCAGGTTCTGCGCCTGGGTGGTGTGGGGGCGGTTGTCGACCTGCTCGAAAAAATGGCCGCGCAGCCGTTTCAGGTGGTCATCCTGGTGTTGCGCAAAAAACGACTGCACCCGCGCGATCATGGCCGCAAGGCGGCGCAGAACCATCGATCGCGCGGCGGCGTCAAGTGATTGAAGGGAAGGAGCGGACATCAAAAATACAAAACAGCGGCAGGTCCGGCCATCGCAGATGCGACAGCCACGCCCCTCGCCAGAACCTTGTTCATCAGTTTGTACACGAAACCCGGTAACCGTTCCTTGCAGGAGCATCAACGGCTGTGCACAATTTGGGCCAAACCGACCAGGACCCCCGCATTGTGCCCCGGCGACAGCACCGCCGGGCTTTTCCGACGAAGCGCACGGACACCGTGCCCATCAGCCGGAATTCACACCGGCAGGCTGTCGCGCATCCGGTAGTACGCCACCGACGGCGCCAGGAACCAGGGATTTCCGCTGTACAGGGGCCGGGTCTGAAACGGAAGTCCGTCCAGCGCCGTTTTTCCCTCCGACAGGCCGAGCACCTGCTGCCCCAGCCGCATGCCGAAATAGCTGGAGGTTCCGACACCGGCACCGCAATAGCCCATAGCGTAGAAAAGGCCCTCGTGTTTGCCAAGGTGCATCAGTTCGTCGAAGGTGTAGGCCACAAACCCGCACCAGGAATGGCTGATGGCCGTGTTGTGAAGCTCCGGAAACAGTCGCACCAGCGCCGCATGCAGCTTGGGCCCGCTGACCCGGGGATCGGTCTCCTGGTGCGACACGCGCCCGCCAAAAATTATGCGGCGGCGGTCGGGCGACGGCCGGTAGTAATAAACCACCTTGCGGGTGTCGCTGACGATCCGGTTGGTCGGAAACAGGCGGTCCATCAGGCCGTCGGGCAGCGGTTCGGTCGCGATCATGTAGCTGCCGATCGGGATGACGCGGCGCTGCAGCCAGGGCGTGAGGCTGCCGGTGTAGCCGTTGGTCGCAATCACGACATCGCGCGCCCGTACCTGCCCTTGCGCGGTACTGAGCAGGAACGACGAACCATCGCGCGTCACCCCCTGAACCGCGCACCGTGCCGCCACCTGGGCGCCGGCCGCCAGCACCCGTTCGAGCAGGCCCTGGTGGTAACGCGCGGGATGGACCGAGCAGTGCTGCTGATAGACCACACCGCCCCAGTACAGGTCCGAGCCCAGTTCCTGGCGCTGCTGCGCCCGCGGCACCAGGAATGCATCGACCTCCAGGCCCTTGGGTTGTGCCGCCAGTCTGGCAGCCAGGGCCGTGTACTGCGCCGCATTGTGCGCGGCATGGAACCGGCCGACCTGGCCGAAGTCGCAGTCGATCTGCTCGCAGCGGATGAACTCGCCGATCCACGCCAGCGAGCGCTGACCCTCGCGCAGAATGTCGAAGGCACGCTGCTTGCCGTGGCGGCGAGCCAACTGGTCGAAGCTGGGCTTGATACTGGTGGAGATCTGTCCGCCGTTGCGGCTGCTGCAACCCCAGCCGGCATCCTCGGCGTCGAACACCAGCGTGGAACGACCGCCGCGCGCGGTCTGCAACGCCGCATGCAACCCGGTATAACCGGCCCCGACCACGGCGACATCGACCGTCGGCGGCAATACGGCCTGCGGCAGGCGAGGACGGGGCGCGTCATCCCACCAGTACGGGGCCAGCGTGCACGCCTGCATCAATTCGGAGTCGTTCATGTCGGTATCAGTGGGTTGCTGCGCCAAGCACCAGGTCGGCGCCCTTTTCGGCCAGCATCAGGGTAGGGGCATTCGTATTGCCCGATGTCAGTGAGGGAAACACCGACGCGTCGATGACGCGCAGGCCCTGCACGCCATGCACACGGAGTTCGGCATCGACGACCGCCTGGCGCGGGTCGGGCCCCATGCGGCAGGTACTCACCGGGTGAAATACCGTCGATGCGCGCTGCGCGATATCGTCCATCAGCTCCTGTTCGCTCTGAACCTGCGGCCCCGGCAATATTTCATGCGCGATCACATCGCGCAGTGCGGGCGCGTCCGCCAAGATGCGCAGGAACCGGCTTGCCTCGTACAGCTCGTCGCGATCGTGCTGCGTGGCCAGCGAATTGGGAACGATCCGCGGCGCCAGCATCGGATCGGAGCTGCGCAGCGTGAGATGGCCACGGCTGGTCGGGCGGCAGGGTTGTGCGCTCAATGCGAAACCGGCAAAACGGTCCGGCGCCGTCAGCGCGCGCCGCCCGGGGACGGCACGCATGTAGCTCAAGGGCGAGAAGTACAACTGCATGTTGGGATACGCCAGGTCGGCACGCGAGCGGAAGAATCCGCCACCCTGGTTGATGCTGAGCGCCAGCGGGCCGCGCCGCTGCGCCAGGTATCGAACGCCGGCCCACAACTTGCCACTCCAGGTTCCGAGCTGGGCGTTCAGCGTCGGCACGCGCGACCGGTAGACGTGGTCGATACACAGGTGGTCCTGCAGGTGGGCGCCGACGGCCGGACTGTCCGCAACCAGGGCGATCCCCAGCGCCTGCAGCGCCGCGGCAGGGCCTACGCCCGACAGTTGCAGGATCTGCGGCGAATTGATGGCGCCACCGGCCAGGATCACCTCACGGCGGGCCCGGCACTGCATCGGAACGCCGTGCCGCAGATAAGCCACACCGCTGGCGCGCCGGCCATCGAACAGGACCTGGGTGACATGGGCACCGGTCTGCAATTGCAGGTTGGCGCGCCGCTGCGCCGAGCGCAGATAGGCGGTGCTGGCTGATTCGCGCAGGCCATTGCGGGTGGTGATCTGGTTGATCGCGACACCCTCGTTCGAGGCTCCGTTGATATCGGGGTTGCGCGCCAGGCCGAGTTGCTCGCCGGCACGCAGGTAGTTTTCGCACAAAGAATGGACGTCTGCCGAAACGTCACTGACGTGGACCGGTCCGCCAGCACCGCGCACGGCATTGGGACCATGGTCGCTGTCTTCCAGTTTGCGAAAGTACGGCAGCACATCGGCCCAGGCCCAGCCCGGATTGCCCGCCGCAGCCCAGTCGTCAAAGTCGCGCGGCTGGCCACGCACGAACACCATGGCATTGATGCTGCTCGATCCGCCCAGGACCTTGCCGCGCGGCCAATAACCCTGGCGATCGGCCAGCGCTGGATCGGGCTCGGTTCGGTACATCCAGTTGACACGCGGGTTGTAGAACGACATGCCGTAACCGATGGGCGTGCGCAGCCAGAAACGCCTGTCGCTGCCACCGGCCTCCAGCAGCAACACGGTATGACGGCCCGATGCCGTGAGCCGGTTCGCCAGTACACAGCCCGCGGAACCGGCGCCCACCACGATGTAATCGAACTCCGTCACAACCAACCCAAAACCAGGACGAGGTGGAGCTTCTCACAGGCCATGGGCCGGCGCACAGGTCCGCTTTGGATCAATTGTCAAACCACTGCAGCACGGTCCCGGGACCTGCGCGCAACCGCAGGAGCCATCCGGGCCTCCAGCACTTGGGCCAGCACCCGCGCGCCCGCGTCGATCAGCCGGGGTGACACACCGCCGAATCCCAGCACCAGGCCATTGATGTCGACCGGAGACACCGCGAACCGTCCGATGGGTGATGCCGTCACCTGGAGCTGATCGGCGTCGCGGGCGACAGCCACCTCCGAAATACTGGGCGGCAGGTGCCCGATGGTGTGCAATCCGCTGTGGGTCGGCACGATGTCCAGCAAACCCGCCAGGTGCCGCTGCGAAGCCGCGACCAGTGCCTCATGCCGCTCCAGGTAGACATGGCGCATGCGCCGGACATGGGCCGAGAAGTGTCCCTCGTTGATGAATTCGGCAACCACACCCTGCGTCTGCGACGGTACGCCCTGCAGGTACTTGCTCATGATGGCCCGGAAGGTATCCACCAGGGCTGGCGGCGCCAGCAGGTAACCCAGGCGCAAGGCCGGAAACAGCGACTTGCTGAACGTGCCGACATAGATCACCAGACCGGTGGTGTCCACGCTTTTGAGCGTTGGCGGCGGCCGGCCTGCAAAGAAGAACTCGCCATCATAGTCGTCCTCGATCACCCAGGCACCGGCCTGCTCGGCCGCATGCAACAACGCAAAGCGCCGTTCCAGGCTCATCACACAACCCAATGGCTGCTGGTGGGACGGGGTGACGAATGCGAGCCGGAACTGCGGACTCAGGCGCATGGCGACGTCGACCCGCAGCCCCTCGTTGTCGACCGGCACCGGCACCAGCTCCGCGCCGCAGGCGATCAGGCTGTTGCGTGCTCCGATCGCGCCCGGGTTCTCAAACCAAACCTTCTCGCCCGGGTTGAGCAGCGTGGAGCCGATCAGGTGGAAGGCCTGCTGCGCACCGCCGACAATGAACAACTGCTCCGGGTCACAGCTGATGCCGCGGTTGGCGCGCAGGTGCGCCGCCAAGGCCCGGCGCAGTGACGGTGAGCCGTACGGGTCGCCATAACCCATGATGTCTTCTCGGCTGCCGCGCAGGTACTTGGCGGACAAACGGGCCCACTGCGCCATCGGGAACACGTCGAAGGCCGGCAACGCCGTCGTGAAGGCGCGCGGCAGGTGCGGCAACCGCTGGCGGTCGCCAAAGCGACTCACCGCCTGCGCCATCAACCGCGACAACTTCGGAGCGACACGCACCACCGAATCCACATCGGGCTGGGGCGGCCGGGGACGGCTCGCGCCCAGCACCTGGCTGACAAACGTGCCCGCGCCCGTGCGCGACTCCACCAGGCCTTCGGCCACCAGGCGATCGAATACCTCGATGATCGTGGTGCGCGACAAACCCAGCTCACGCGACAAAGTGCGGCTGGCCGGCAGCCGCTCGCCAGCGCGAAAGGCACCCTCGAGGATCATCTCGCGCAGCGCCACGCACAACTGTGTACTCACCGGCTGGTGCGATGTCCGGTCGATCTTGATCGACAACAAAAGTGACCCACCCGCTCGTTTCACCATGGATTCTCCCTGGACCTGGCCGAATAATGGTATCTACCATTGTTCAAAATGGACCTGTATTGCAGACCATTTTGACGCGATCATGGAAACCACACCAGCGACTGCAGCATCTTGCACCCGAACCATGAAGATCCACCGCATCGAGACCTTTTGCAATGCGTTCGTCGGTTTTGTGCGTGTCACCGCCGAGGACGGCGCGCAAGGCTGGGGACAGGTATCGACGTACAACGCCGACATCACCGTGCAGGTGCTGCACCGGCAGGTTGCGCCGTGGTCACTGGGCCAGGACGACACGGACATCGGCGCCTTGATGGATCGTATCGGCGAGCGCGAACACAAGTTTCCGTCCTCTTACCTGTATCGCGCGATGGGCGGCCTCGATACGGCGCTGTGGGACTTGCGCGGCAAGCGCGAGGGCAAACGCGTGGCCGAACTGCTGGGCGGCACGGCGCGCCCGATCCGTGCCTATGCGTCGTCGATGAAGCGCGACATTTCGCCCGACGACGAAGCCGCGCGGTTGTTGGCACTGCGCGACCAGTTCGGATTCGACGCCTTCAAGTTCCGCGTCGGCTCCGAGTGCGGCCACGATGCGGATGAATGGCCAGAACGTACCGAGCAGATCGTACCGACCGTCAGGCGGGTATTGGGCGACTCGGTGGAGTTGCTGGTCGATGCCAATAGCTGTTACTCGCCACGCCGGGCGATCGCAGTGGGCAAGATGCTGCAGGACAACGGCGTCTGCCATTTCGAGGAGCCGTGTCCTTACTGGGAACTGGAGCAGACGCGCGAAGTGCGCCAGGCGCTCGAACTCGATGTCACTGGCGGCGAACAGGACTGTTATCTGCCGATGTGGAAACACATCATCGCCATGGGCGCGGTCGACATCGTGCAGCCCGACGTGTGTTACCTGGGCGGAATGGCTCGTACCCTGCGAGTCGCTGCGATGGCGCATGCAGCCGGTTTGCCGTGCACGCCGCACAGCGCCAATCTGTCGATGGTCACGCTGTTCACGATGCACCTGCTGTGTGCGATTCCGAACGCCGGAAAATACCTGGAACTGTCGATCGAGGGCCCCGACTACTATCCCTGGCAGGAGGGCCTGTTCGTCCGTTCGCCTTACCAGGTGCAAGGCGGGCGGGTCCATCTGCCCGACGGCCCCGGCTGGGGCGTGGACATCAATCCGCAGTGGCTCGAGCATGCGCTTTACCAGATGAGCGAGCGTCCATGAGCGCCGCCGGGCCGCTCCCAAGGCGCTCAGCCCCGCAGTCCGCAGGACGGAGGGTAGTCCAGTGAGCGCCGCCGGGCCGCTCCCAAGGCGCTCAGCCTCGCAGTCCGAAGGACGGAGATACAACAGTGACCACCATGACACATAGCGGCGATCTGGGCGCGCTGGTCCACGAGGCACAAACGACCGGAACGCTGGCCGGCTTGCCGGATGGCCATCTGATCGCCGGCGCCAGCTGTGCATCGGTGCGCGGCGAACGGATGGAGACCATCGACCCGGGCAACGGACGTGTTTTCGCGACGTTTGCAGCTGGCGGCGCCGAGGACGTCGACCGCGCCGTGGTCGCCGCCGCGACGGCCTTGCGCGGGCCCTGGCGTGGCATGGCGCCGGCCCTGCGGGGCCGCGTACTGCAGCGGGTGGCGCAACTGATCCGTGTAAACGCCGACCGCCTGGCGGTCGTCGAATGCCTGGACTCGGGCAAGCGCCTGGTCGAAGCGCAGGGTGACATCGCCGGCGCGGCGAACTGCTTCGAATACTACGCTGGCGCCTGTGACAAGCACGAGGGCAGCAGCATTCCGCTGGGTCCGCAATACCTGGCGTACACGCTCAACGAACCGGTCGGCGTGACGGCCCACATCATCCCCTGGAACTACCCGCTGTCGACCGCGGCACGCGGTATCGCTCCGGCGCTGGCCGCAGGCTGCACCGTCGTGGCCAAGCCGGCCGAACAGACGCCCCTCACCGCGCTGATGCTGGGCGAACTCTGCCTGCAGGCCGGCGTGCCGGCAGGTGTCTGCAACGTGGTCACCGGAACCGGTGCGCAGGCCGGCGCCGCGCTGGTGCGTCATCCCGGCGTTGACCATGTCAGTTTCACCGGATCGGTCGCCACCGGCGTCAACGTGATGCAGGCCGCCGCGCCCAACGTGACCCGCCTGTTGCTGGAACTCGGCGGCAAGTCGCCGGTGGTGGTGCTGGCCGACTGCGACCTTCCCGCTGCCGTGGAAGGTGTGTTGGGCGCCATTTTCGAAAACGCAGGGCAGATCTGCTCCGCTGGGTCGCGCCTGGTCATCGCGCGCAGCATCCACGCCGAATTCGTGCAACGCCTGGTCGAGCGGGCCCGTGCGATGACACTGGGCCATGGCCTGCGCAATCCCGACCTGGGCCCGGTCAGTTCCGACGCCCACCTGCGCAAGATCGCAGGTTACGTCGAGCGTGCACGCCAGCGCGGCGCCGAGGTCCTGTGCGGCGGCAAGATGGCGCACGACCCGCACACCGGGCAGGGTTGGTTTTACGAGCCCACCGTGCTCGATGGGCTGCTGCCGTCCGACGAAGTGGTGCAGGAGGAGATCTTCGGGCCGGTGCTGTGCGTGCAGGTGTTCGACGAGCCCGAGGAGGCGCTGGCACTGGCCAATGGCACGCGTTTTGGCCTGGTGGCCGGGATATTCACACGCGACTTCGATGCCGCGCACCGGCTCGCGCGTGACATCGATGCGGGCCAGGTCTTCATCAACGAGTATTTTGCCGGTGGTATCTCGGTACCGTTTGGCGGCAACAAGATGTCCGGCTTCGGCCGCGAGAAGGGCCTGGAGGCATTGCGAAGTTATTGCAAGCTCAAGGCGGTTGCAGCGCGAATCGGCTAGCCGCGCAACCGTCGCGAATGGTATGGTGATGATTCGAGAATGGCCCTACTACTGCGACCAACTGGTTCCTAAAGTGCAGTTGGGAAGACAACCCGATCAAGGCCCGCTCATACGGGCCGCATCTGCCACCTAATGGAGTTTTTCATGATCAACAAGCGCTTTTGGGGCCGGGCCGCAAGCCTGCTGTCCCTGGTTCTCGCGACCGGTTACGCGGGTCACGCCGCCGCCCAGCTCACCATCGTATCCTTTGGTGGTGCCTACCAGGACGGCCAGAGCAAGGCATTGTTCCAGCCTGCCGCCAAGGCGCTCGGGATCACGATCAAGGAAGAAACCTATACCGGCATCTCCGATCTGCGCCTCAAGGTCAAGGCCGGTGCCGTGACATGGGACATCGTGGCCAGCGGATCGGGCAGCGCGGCACGCGCCGGCGCGGAAGGTCTGCTGGAGTCGCTGGACTACAAGACGATCGATGTGTCGAGTTTTTTGCCGGGTTTCACACAGGAACACTGCGTTGGCGGTGACGTGTTTTCGACGGTGATGGCCTGGAACACCAAGACCTACGGGGACAAGGGCCCGCAAAACTGGGCTGACTTCTGGGACGTGAAGAAGTTTCCAGGCAAGCGCTCCTACCGCAAGGGGGTCGCCGGTGCGCTGGAGCCCGCATTGATGGCCGACGGCGTGCCCCCGAACAAGGTGTACGAGGTGTTGTCTGCCCCCGGCGGTATCGAGCGCGCCATCAAGAAGATCAAGGAACTCAAGCCGCATATCGCGGTGTTCTGGTCCTCTGGCGCGCAACACGCGCAACTCATGAAGGACGGCGAAGTCGACATGATCACGGGTTGGAACGGCCGCTTCGACGTGGCTGCGAAGGACGGCGCGAAAGTGGCCTATACCTTCAACCAGGCGCTGCTCGACTACGACTGCTTCGGCATTCCCAAGGGTGCGCCGAACAAGGCGCTGGCGATGAAATTCCTCAACGAGATCAGCAAGCCGCAGTACCAGGCCGAGTTCACCAAGTACATCACCTACGGCCCGACCAACAAGAAGGCTTACGAAGGCAATGCCATCAGCGCGGCTTTTGCCAAGACACTGCCCTCGCATCCTGACAATGCAGCCAAGCAGCTAGGTATCGACCTGAACTGGTACATCAAGAACGAGGCCCGTGCGTCCGAGCTGTACCAGAACATGTTGACCGAATAAGCTGGCGCCGGAACCGCCGCTGTGAGCAACGCGTCACTGCCGATCAGCGTTTCGCAGATCACCAAGCGATACGGCAAGGTTTTCGCGTTGGACCATGTGGATCTGGAGATCCGCAGTGGCGAGTTCATGACTCTGCTCGGGCCGTCGGGCTCCGGCAAGACCACCTTGCTGACCGTGCTGGCCGGTTTCACCCGGCCAGACGGCGGCAGCCTGAAGTTCGGTGACGCCGAGATGGTCTGCGTGCCGCCGCACAAGCGTGACGTTGGCATGGTGTTCCAGAACTACGCGCTGTTTCCCCACATGAGCGTGGCCGACAACGTCGGGTTCCCGCTCAAGCTGCGCCGTGTCAAACCGGCGGAAATCGCGCAGCGCGCCGAGCGCGCCCTGGAGATGGTGCGGCTGGGCGGTTACGGCGGCCGTGGTGTCGAGCAGCTCTCCGGCGGCCAGCGCCAGCGCGTGGCGCTGGCGCGCGCTATCGTGTTCGAACCACGCATCATGTTGATGGACGAACCTTTGTCGGCGCTCGACAAGCAACTGCGCGAACACATGCAGATCGAACTGCGCCAGTTGCACGACAAGCTTGGCATGACCACGGTGTATGTCACGCACGACCAGCGCGAGGCATTGACGATGTCGGACCGAATTGCCGTGATCAACTCGGGGCGCATCATGCAGATCGATACGCCGCGCGCGATCTACGAGCGGCCGAAGAACCGTTTTGTCGCCGAATTCATCGGCGAATCCACCTTCCTGCCGGTGACGGTGGCACAGGGCCGCGTTCGCCTGGGCGAGCAGACGCTGCGCACCGCCACGCCGCCGCCGGCGGACGGCCAGCGACTGCTGATGCTGCGCCCGGAGCGCCTGCGCATGCTCGGCGCAGGGGAGGCGGCCGGCGATGCCAGCAATTGCATTGACGCCACGCTGGTGGCCACCGTGTACCAGGGCGATAGCTCCCTGTTCCAGGTGGTACTGGGCGACGGCACGGCGCTCAGCGTACGCGGCGCCTCGGCCGCTGGGCCGGCGCCGGGAGCGCTACTGCGCCTGGCCGTGAATGTCGAGGACACGGTGTTGCTGGCGATGGAGCCCGCCGCGTGAACCCGCCGGGTCAGGCCTGCGGGCCAACCCGGGGCGCGCAGCGCGGATCCAGCGCCGAAGATGCATTGCCCAACGTGCAGGCATTGCGTCGCACCGACTTGCTCGAGCGGCTGGGGCTACTCGCGCTGGTGGCACCGGCCTTGCTGCTGATCCTGGTCACCATGCTGTTGCCGGTGGGTTGGCTGTTTTACCTGTCGCTGTTGTCCGACCAGGGTACGTTCAGCCTGGAGCATTACCAGCGCATGTGGGAGCAGCCGTCTTACGCCCGCACCTTCTGGACGACCTTCCAGGTCAGTTTCCTGAGCACCGCCATCTGCATCGCGCTTGGTTATCCGCTGGCCTATTTCCTGTCCGAAATTCCGAAACGCGCCGCCAACCTGTGCATGATCGCCGTGCTGCTGCCGCTGTGGACATCGCTGCTGGTGCGCACCTACGCCTGGCTGGTGCTGCTGCAGCGCCGCGGGCTGATCAACAACTGGGGCATCGAACTGGGCCTGTGGGACGAGCCGCTGGCGCTGGTGCACAACCTCACGGGCACACTGATCGGCACCGTGCACGTGATGTTGCCATTCATGGTGTTGCCGCTGTATTCGGCGATGCGTTCGATCGACCGCAATTACCTGCGCGCAGCGGCCAACCTGGGCGCCAGCCCGCTGCGCAGCTTCTGGACGGTGTTCGTTCCCCTGGCGATGCCGGGGTTGCTGACCGGCGCGCTGATCGTCTTCATCCTGTGCCTGGGCTTTTACATCACGCCGGCCGTGCTGGGTGGCGGCAAGGTCATCATGGTGTCAAGCCGCATCGCCAACGACATCGAGATCTTCTTCAATTGGGGCGCCGCCAGCGCGCTGGGCGTGGTGCTGCTGGTGGTCACCGCACTGATCATCCTGGCTGCGGCCCGGCTGGTACGGCTCGATGGCGTACTGGGCGGGCGCGAGCGGGTATGACAACGCCAGGCCGCTCCGAGGGTGAAATCCCCATTGCGCAAGCCGCTGCCAGAACGAGCTGGTTCAGGCGTGCGGCCACCGATACCCAGATCACCCACGGCGCCCGGTTGTGGCTGTATGCACTGGCCACCACGGTTATGCTGTTGCTGATGCTGCCCACGCTCTTGGTGATCCCGATGTCGTTCTCGGGCTCGCAGTATCTGGAGTTCCCACCACGGCAATGGTCTTTGCGCTGGTACCAGAGTTACTTCGACTCCGCCGCCTGGATGCAGGCCACCAGCACGTCGCTCAAGGCTGCGTTCCTGACCGCCCTGATATCGACCCCGCTGGCCACCATGGCGGCCTACGGACTACATGCCTCGCGGCTGCGCCATGCCAACCTGCTCACGATGCTGTTGCTCGCGCCGATGGTGGTGCCGGTGATCCTGATCGGCATCGGTGTCTTTTATTCCTACGTCAAGCTCAAGCTGGTCAATACCTTGCTGGGGCTTGTGCTGGCGCACAGCATGCTCGCCATCCCGGTCGTCATGCTGGTCGTGGGATCGGCCCTGCGCTCGTTCGACATGGACCAGGCGCGGGTGGCGCGCAGCCTGGGGGCCTCGCCGATTCAGGCCTTCCTGCAGGTGACGCTGCCGCAGATCCGGTTCTCGGTCATCACCGGGGCGGTGCTGGCTTTCCTGACGTCGTTCGACGAGATCATCGTGTCCTTGTTTGTGTCGGGTGGCGACAATTCGACGCTGACGCGCAACATGTTCAATGCGTTGCGCGACCAGGTCGATCCGACGATCGCGGCTATTTCGACCATCATCGTTGCGATCACGACGCTGCTGGTGGTGTTCACGCAGTTCATCGGGAATCCGAAAAAGGACTGATGGAACCCGCGCATGCCGGTCGTGAGCGCGGCCATGCGATCGTCGTGGGCGCTGGCATCGTCGGCATCTGCGTCGGACTGGCGCTGCAGCGGCGCGGCTGGGCCGCGACACTGGTGGACCGGCTCGAACCAGGCATGGCTTGCTCGTTCGGCAATGCAGGTATCCTGGCCGCCTCGGCTGTCGTGCCGGTCGGCCTGCCCGGGTTCGAACGGCAACTGCCGCGCATGTTGCTCGACCCTGACAGCCCGCTGGTGTTGCGCTGGTCCTCGTTGCCGCAAATATGGCCCTGGCTGCGGCTGTTTCGCCGCGCTGCAACGCCCCAGCAGGTGCCATTGACAGCCCATGCGATGAAGGCCTTGTATGGCAGCTCGGTGCAATTGCACCGCGCACTGGCAGCCGAAGCCGGCGTGCCCGAACTGGTGCGCGAAACACCAGGGCTGTACGTGCAACGCAACGCCGGCGCGATCGATGTGCATGGCGCCCTGGCATGGCGGCTGCGGCGCGAACACGGTGCCCGGATCGAGGTGCTGGAAGGCGCCGCGCTGCGCGCCGCCGAGCCCGCCTTGTCAAGCGCCTATACACGCGGCGTGCGCATGGGCCCCATGGGTTACACCACAAACCCGCTGCGGCTGACCCAGGCGTATGCCAGCCTGTTTGCACAGGATGGCGGCCAGATCGTGCGGGCCGACGTGTCGCAGCTACTCCCGCACGGTGCCGGCGTCGCTGTGCACACCTCCACGGGGCTGCTGCAGGCGGACACGGTCGTGGTGGCGGCGGGCGCCTGGTCGCGCGCCCTGGTCGAACCCCTGGGCCTGCCGCTTGCATTGATCGCCGAGCGCGGTTACCACATGACCTACGCGGATCCGGGCATCAACCTGCACCATGTGGTCAGCGAAATGGAACTGCACTTTGCCGTGACCCAAATGGAGATGGGCCTTCGCATCGCAGGCACCGAGGAACTCGGCCTGGCTGACGACCCGCCATCGTGGCGGCGTGCTGCGATCCTGCACAAGCAGGTGCAACGGATGTTCCCCGATGCCCGGCTGAGCAAGTCCAGCCGGTGGATGGGTCCGCGCCCCGGTATGCCGGACAGCCTGCCAGCCATCGGCGCATTGCCCGCTCACCGCAACATCTTTATCGCGGCCGGTCACGGGCACCTGGGCCTCACCGGGGCGCCACACACGGGCCGCATCGTGGCAGCGCTGGCCAGCGGCGATCTACCGGGCGTGCCGATGCAGCCCTATGCACCCGACCGGTTCCGGTCTGGCAACCGTTTGGTGTTGCCTCGCCCATGAACCTGGCATGCCGGGCCGTAGAGCATCCGTTGGTCAGCGCCATCGAACACGCCATTGGCATCCATTGGGTCACGCATGCGCGCACCGACAGGTGGCAAATGACCTAAAAATGGTTCGAATACAGTAGGGTCATGGAAAAACCCAAGGCTATCCTGTTCGACGCCTATGGCACCTTGTTCGACGTCTCCAGCGTCGGGCTGCTCGCCGAGCAGCTCTACCCCGGCCACGGCACGGCACTGAGCCAGCTCTGGCGCGACAAGCAGATCGAGTATTCCCGCCTGGTCACAACCAGCAGCGGTGGCGCGCACTATCGACCGTTCTGGGACCTGACCCGCTGCGCCCTCGTCTATGCGGTCAAACGGCTTTCGCCCGAGCAGATCGGCCAACCGGATTTCGACAGCCGCGTCGATCAGTTGATGAACCAGTACCGCAGCCTGAGCGCATTCCCCGAGAACCGCGCCGTGTTGCAGCAGATCAAGGATGCCGGCCTGGTGACCGGCATCCTGAGCAACGGCGACCCGGCGATGCTGCAACTGGCAGTCCAGTCGGCCGGCCTCGGTGGCCTGCTCGACCATGTGATCAGCGTCGATCCGGTGCGCCTGTACAAGACCGCACCCCAGGCCTACGCCCTGGGCGAGCAGGCGACCGGACTGCGCGCGCGCCAGATCGGCTTTGTCAGCTGCAACGCCTGGGACGCCCTGGCCGCGACCTGGTACGGTTACCAGACGCTGTGGGTGAATCGCTACCAGTTGCCGTTCGAGGAACTCGGCACCCAACCCCACCATGTCGGCAGCAGCCTGCGCGACGTGCGCGTGTTCCTGTGAAAACAGATCCCCCTATTGAAGAAGGAAACCTATCCATGACCAACCGCACCCGACTGCACCGCCTCGATATTGCCAACGAGCTGCACGATTTCATCGAGACCCAGGTTCTTCCCGGCACCGGCGTCGAGAGCGGCGCATTCTGGACCGGGTTTGATGCGATCGTGGCCGACCTGGCGCCCAGGAACGCGGCGCTGCTGGCCGAGCGAGACCGCCTGCAATCGGAACTCGACACCTGGCACCAGGCCCACCCGGGGCCGATCCGCGGCATGCCGGCATATCGCCGCTTCCTGGAGAAGATCGGTTACCTGGTGCCCGAACCCGCCGCCGTGCGCGCGACGACAAAAAATGTCGACGCCGAGCTGGCGCAGCAGGCCGGCCCGCAGCTGGTGGTGCCCATCCTCAACGCGCGTTACGCGCTCAACGCCGCCAATGCGCGCTGGGGCTCGCTGTACGACGCCCTGTACGGAACGGACACGATCGACGAATCCGGCGGCGCCAGCCGCGGCCTGACCTACAACCCGGTGCGGGGCGCCAAGGTCGTCGAATACGCCCGCCAGGTGCTGGACCGCACCGCGCCGCTGGCCCGCGGCTCGCACGCGGACGTGACCGCCTATGCGGTACTCGGCGGCAAGCTGGTCGCGACGCTCAAGACCGGCGGGAACAGCGGGCTGCGCAACAGCCGCCAGCTGGTTGGTTACCAGGGCGATGCCGCACGCCCGTCGTCGCTGCTGCTGCAGCACAACGGGCTGCACATCGACATCCGCATCGACCACACCAGCACCACTGGCGCCCACGACGCGGCCGGCGTCAGCGATCTGGTGCTGGAGTCCGCACTGTCCACGATCCTGGACCTGGAGGATTCGGTTGCAGCCGTGGACGCGCAGGACAAAGTGCTGGGTTACCGCAACTGGCTGGGCATTCTCAAGGGCGATTTGACCGAGAACGTGAGCAAGGACGGCAAGACTTTCACCCGCGGACTGAATCCGGACCGGGTCTATACCGCACCCAACGGCAATGGCAACGTGACGCTGCACGGCCGCTCGCTGATGTTCGTGCGCAACGTCGGCCACCTGATGACCAACCCGGCCATCCGGTACACCGCTGCCGACGGCAGCGAGCGCGAGATTCCCGAGGGCATTCTGGACGCGGTCGTCACCACGACCATCGCAATGCACGACCTGCAAGGCCACGGCGCCAACGGCATTCGCAACTCGCGCAAGGGTTCGGTCTACATCGTCAAGCCCAAGATGCACGGCCCCGCCGAGGTGGCATTCGCCAGCGAGCTGTTCGGGCGCGTGGAAAAACTGCTCGGCCTGCCGGCGAGCACCGTCAAGCTCGGCATCATGGACGAGGAGCGCCGCACCAGCATCAACCTCAAGGCTTGTATCGCCGCTGCCGCAAGCCGGGTTGCCTTCATCAACACCGGCTTCCTGGACCGCACCGGCGACGAGATGCACAGCTGCATGCAGGCCGGCCCGGTACTGCGCAAGGGCGACATGAAGACCAGTGTCTGGATCCAGGCCTACGAGAAAAACAACGTCATGGTCGGTTTGGCCTGCGGCTTGCGCGGCAAGGCGCAGATCGGCAAGGGCATGTGGGCCATGCCCGACCTGATGGCCGACATGATGAAGCAAAAGATCAGCCATCCGAAGGCCGGCGCCAACACCGCCTGGGTACCCAGCCCGACGGCTGCCACGCTGCATGCGCTGCACTACCACCAGGTGCTGGTCTCAAGCGT
>JBBRVD010000005.1:0-52487 GCA_038247175.1 Burkholderiales bacterium
ACGGTGAGCAAACCGGCCTTGATCGCATAGAGCGGAATCGCGTGCACCAGATCGCGCAGGGTCACGCCCGGCTGCATCTCGCCCTTGAAGCGCACCAACACGCTCTCGGGCATGTCCAGCGGCATCACCCCCGTCGCGGCACCAAACGCCACCAAGCCGGACCCGGCTGGAAAACTGATGCCGATCGGGAAACGGGTGTGGCTGTCGCCGCCGGTGCCCACGGTGTCGGGCAACAGCATGCGGTTGAGCCAGCTGTGGATGATGCCGTCACCCGGACGCAGGCTGATGCCACCGCGATTGCTGATGAAGTCCGGCAACTCATGGTGCATCTTGACGTCGACCGGTTTCGGATAAGCCGCGGTATGGCAGAACGACTGCATCACCAGATCGGCGCTGAAGCCCAGGCAGGCCAGGTCCTTGAGCTCGTCGCGCGTCATCGGTCCCGTCGTGTCCTGCGAACCGACCGAGGTCATGCGCGGCTCGCAGTAGGTGCCAGGACGCACGCCCTGCCCCTCGGGCAGACCGACGGCACGGCCGACCATCTTCTGCGCCAGCGTGAAACCGGCCTTGCTGCTGCTCGGGTTCTGCGGCAAGCGGAACAAGGTGCTCGGCGACAGGCCCAGGGCCTCGCGCGCGTTGGCGGTCAGCCCTCGTCCGATGATGAGCGCAATTCGCCCGCCCGCACGGACCTCGTCGAACAATACGTCGCTCTTGAGCTTGAACTCGGCGATTACCTTGCCGTTCTTCAGCGCCAGGCCGTCGTAGGGACGCAATTCAACCTCGTCACCCATTTCCATCTGACCGACATCGAGCTCGATCGGCAGCGCGCCGGAGTCCTCCATCGTGTTGTAGAAGATCGGCGCGATCTTGCCGCCCAGGCACACGCCGCCAAATCGCTTGTTGGGCACAAACGGGATGTCCTGGCCGGTGAACCACAGCACCGAGTTCGTCGCCGACTTGCGGCTCGATCCGGTACCCACGACGTCGCCGACATAGGCGACCTGGTTGCCGCGCGCGCGCAAGTCTTCGATAAACTTCACCGGGCCGCGCCTGCCGTCCTGCTCCGGTGTGATGCCGGTCCGCGGATTCTTGTGCATCGCCAGCGCATGCAGCGGGATGTCGGGACGGCTCCAGGCGTCAGGGGCCGGTGACAGATCGTCGGTGTTGATCTCGCCTGCGACCTTGAAAATGCTGACCGTGATGCTCTTGGGCAGCTCGGCTCGGCAGGTGAACCATTCACCGTCGGCCCAGCTCTGGAGCACACCCTTGGCATGGGTATTGCCGTTGTCCGCCTTGTCCTTGACGTCGTGAAACTGGTCGAACATCAGCAGCGTCTTCTTCAGGCCCTCGGCGGCCACCGCTGCCACCTGCGCATCGCCTAGCAGGTCGATCAGCGGACTGATGTTGTAACCGCCGAGCATGGTGCCCAGCAGCTCGGTCGCCTTCGCACGACTGATCCAGGTACAGGTCTCGCTGCCATGGGCTAGCGCAGCCAGGTAGCTGGCCTTGACCTTGGCCGCGTCGTCGACACCCGCCGGAACGCGGTACGCCAGCAGCTCAAGCAACTGCGCGCCGTCGCCGCTGGCGGTGTCGGCCGGAACTGTCTTGAGCAGCTCCACCAGTTCGGCAACCTGGACGGCCGACAGTGGCAACGGCGGAATCCCGAGCGCGGCTCTTTCCGCGACATGGGTTCGATAGGCATGCAACATCAATATTTCTCCTGGTTGACTGGATCGGTGCGCCGGACGGCGCGTCGTGCGCCCCACGGCATGTCATTTCTTGACGAGCTCGGTACCGATCGGCTTGTTGTCCTCCAGCACACTGGCTGGCGGGTTTCTGCGCATCTCGTCGGCAACCTGCAGCTGGACTGCGCTCTTGCATTCGTCGGCCATGCGCTTGCCATGCTTCTGGTTCATCAACATCGATTTGTTCGCCAGCTGCAGCCAGACGATGCCGGCAACCTTGTCCTCGAGCCGCACGGCCCCGGTCGTGGTGAGTTCGGGATACAGCCGGTAACTCGCCTTGCCGATACGCAGGCTGAAGTAGCCCGCCGCGCTCGGCTCGGCCAGCAGCAACACGGTCTGACCCAGCTCGCATGGCAGCGTGCCGACATGGACCTGACCGGCCACCGCGAGCTGCTCGGCGGACAACACCACGACCTCCACCACCTGCGCCATCGCGGAACCCGCGAGGAGCAACGACATTGCAACGCCAACACATGCCTTCATGATCTGAATCCCCACAGTGAAGAAGAGCGCATTATTGCAACGAAGCAGGGAAAAGTCGTCTGGCCGACACGGGCAAAGGCTGTCCGGTGCGGTTCGCGCGCTCCAGTACCTGCCAGAACAGGCGGTAACTCGCCCGGTCATGCAGGTGTCCCTGGTGATCGATCGGCGCCCAATGCGCCAGCCGAGCGCGCTCGATGATGTCCGCAGCCTGGGCGATATCTGCCACCGACGGCGCGAACGCTGCCAGGATGGGGCGGATCTGGTCCGGATGAATGCTCCACATGCGGGTGAATCCCATGTCGCCAGCTGCAATCCGGGCCGCCTTCTCGATCAGGGCCGCATCGCGGAACTCGGTCACGACACAGTGCGACGGCGCCTTGCCATGCGCATGGCAGGCCGAGGCGATCTCGAGTTTCGCGCGCACCACCAGCGGATGCGAGAACTGTCCACTGCCGGACATGCCCTGGGCCGGGATCGCTCCGCCATGCGAGGACACGAAGTCCATCAAACCGAAGCTGATCGACTGCACGCGGGGATGCGCCGCGATCTCGAAAGCCCGGTGCACCGCGGCCGGGGACTCCAGCAGCACATGGATAGGCAGGCGGCGCGAAGCCGCGGCGGCCGACACGCCGTCGACGGCCGCGACGGCACGATCGACATCGGACACCGACTCCACCTTGGGAACCATCAGATGGCACAAAAGGGATCCGGCGCCAGCGACGATGATGCCGACCTCCGACGCGAACGACGAATGGTCGACCGGATGCACCCGCACCGCAACGCGAGGACGCAGGGACTCTGCGACGCCCGGCGCGTCTGCCTGGACCATCGCCTCGCGAACCAGCTCGACCACCAGTTGCGCATGCGCACGCTCCTCGCCCACCGGAGCACCGTCCTCACAATCGAGCGTCACGTCAAAGACACAGGCGCCGAACTCTGCCGTCAACTCCCGCTGCAGCGCCAGGCTCTTGCGCATGCGGGCCGGCACGCCGCTGTAGTGGTCACATACCGGCAACAGGCCCGTTGTGGCCTGGGCACCCAGCAGGACATCGCGCGGGTGCTGCACGGCTTAGAGCAGATGGGCGACGCCGGCCTGCTCGTCCTGCAGTTCCTTGAGAGTCTTGTTGATGCACTCCTGGCTGAAGGCGTCGATCTCAAGGCCTTCAACCAGCTTGTATTCGCCGCCTTCACAGGTCACGGCGAATCCGAACATCGTGTCTTTCGGAATGCCGTACTGACCATCCGACGCAATGCCCATGGTGACCCACTTGCCCTTGGTGCCCAGTGACCAATCGTGCATGTGGTCGATTGCAGCGTTGGCTGCGGACGCCGCCGAGGAGACGCCGCGCGCCGCGATGATCGCACCCCCGCGCTTGCCCACGGTCGGCAGGAAAGTGTTCACGTTCCAGTCGTGGTCGTTGATCATCTGCTTCACGTCCTCGCCCTTGATGGTGGCGAAGCGGTAGTCGGCGTACATGGTCGGTGAATGGTTGCCCCATACAACCAGCTGCTCGATATCGGCCACCGCTTTGCCGGTCTTGGCAGCGATCTGACTCAGCGCACGGTTGTGGTCGAGGCGCAGCATCGCGGTGAAATTGCGGCGCGGCAGGTCCGGCGCGCTCTTCATTGCAATGTAGGCATTGGTGTTGGCCGGGTTGCCTACGACCAGCACCTTGACGTTGCGGCTGGCAACCGCATTGAGGGCCTTGCCCTGCGCGGTGAAGATCTGCGCATTGGCTGCCAGCAGATCGGCTCGCTCCATCCCCGGGCCGCGCGGGCGGGCACCGACCAGCAAGGCATAGTCGGTGTCCTTGAAAGCCTGCATCGGATCGTCGTGCGCCTCCATGCCAGCGAGCAGCGGAAACGCGCAGTCCTGCAGCTCCATCATCACGCCCTTGAGCGCGTTCTGCGCCTTTTCATCGGGAATCTCGAGCAATTGCAGGATCACCGGCTGGTCCGGTCCCAACATGGCGCCGCTGGCGATGCGAAACAGCAATGCATATCCGATTTGACCGGCTGCACCGGTGACGGCAACGCGAACGGGTTTTTGACTCATGGCCAGAACTCCAAGAAAAGTGGGAAAGCAAAGATTGGCATGCGACGCCCGTACGGACGCCGCATGCCAGAAAAGCCCGATGAGTTTAACGTTGAAAACCGTCCACCGTCAACTTGTCTTATGTCTTATATAAGATATGATTCGGCGTACTTGTACGGTCGGCTGGGGCACCTGCCCGACGCCCAGGCCGATCTCCATGCATTCCACTACATCCGCCGCCAACTCCGATCAGTCTCGCGACACCGCTGTTGCCGTTTCGTCCGGCCAGGGGACGCCGGCGTTCAGTCCGCTGTACCGGCAGATCAAGGAGTTGATCCTCAAAAGCCTCCAGGCCGGTGAGTGGAAACCTGGTGAGGCCATACCCAGTGAAATCGAACTCGCCGCTCGGTTCCGGGTCAGCCAGGGCACGGTGCGCAAGGCGATCGACGAACTGGCGGCCGATCATCTGCTGATCCGGCGCCAGGGCAAGGGCACGTTTGTCGCGACCCATGCCGAACAACACGTGCAATATCGTTTTCTCAAACTCGTTCCCGACATCGGCGATGCCAACAGCGAGGGGCCGGCGCAGCGCCTGATCGTCGATTGCCGGCGTCTGCGCGCGACAGCCGAGGTGGCACGGGGCCTGACCCTGCGGACAGGAGACGCCGTGTTGCAGGTCCGCCGTGTTTTGTCGTTTGCAGGCGAACCCACGATCCTGGAAGCCATATGGTTGCCCGCAGGCCCATTCAAGGGCCTGACCGCCGAGCGACTCACCGCGTACGACGGTCCGATGTATGCCTTGTTCGAGACTGAATTCGGCGTGCGCATGGTCCGGGCCCGGGAGCAGATACGAGCCGTGCTGCCGGACGCGGAGCAGAGCCGGCGGCTCGATGTCACACCCCAAACTCCGTTACTCAGTGTCGAGCGCGTGGCCTTCACCTACGACGGCAAGGCCATGGAGATGCGCCGTGGCCTGTATCGCACCGACAAGCACTACTACCGCAACGAACTGCAATAGCCCGAGGCCGCCGTTGCCCGATAGACCCGAAGCCCGACCGGGCCATCATGCAAGCACCGTGTCAGCTGTTCAGGTTCGAATAGAATTTTCTCTGATCCAAGCACCCAGACGACTCTGAGCCCATTACAAGAACAACCCATGACCGAACTGGACACACCCACCCGCGCCAAGCGCCCGCAATTTCGCAATATCAACGCCCTGAGCGACCTGCCCAGGTACCGGCTGCCGCTGGCCGGCGTGGTGTCAATCCTGCACCGCATCAGTGGCGCACTGATGTTCCTGCTGTTGCCGTTCATCATCTGGATGTTCGACATGTCGGTGTCTTCCGAGATCTCCTTTGCCAGGTTCACCCGCGCCTTCGAGGGCAGTGGCGGATGGCTACTCAAGCTCGTGGTGCTGGCGCTGATCTGGGCCTACCTGCATCATCTGATCGCAGGGCTGCGCCACCTGCGCATGGACATGAGTCATGCCGCGGTCAGCAAGGAGTCGGGCCGGCGCAGCGCGGCGGTCACCCTGGTGCTGAGCATCGCCTTGACACTGGTCCTGGGCGCCAAGCTGTTTGCCCTTTACTGAACCCATTGCCGCCGGCGCGCTGGCGCGCGACGCGAACAACATTCGGACAGCACCACCTGACTGATCCAGACCCGGAAAGAACGAACTACCATGGCAGTCAACTTTGGAACACGCCGCATCGTCGTCGGCGCTCACTATGGCCTGCGCGACTGGCTCGGCCAACGCGTGACCGCGGCACTGATGGCCATTTTCACCGCCGTCGTGCTGGTGCAGGTTCTCACGACCCGCGGCGAACTGGGTTATGCGCGGTGGGCCGGTATATTTGCGACCCAGTGGATGAAGGTCCTGACCTTCATCGTCATTGTCGCGCTGCTCTACCACGTGTGGGTCGGCATCCGGGACATCTGGATGGACTACGTCAAGCCGGTTGCGGTCCGACTGACGCTGCAAGTCTTTTCCATCGCCTGGCTGGTTGGCTGTGCAGGCTGGGCCGTACAGGTCCTGTGGCGGCTGTGAACATCCCGCGGCGACAACATCCCCCATTCGACTATTGCCCATGACCTATCCCATTTCCAAGCGCAAGTTTGACGTCGTCATTGTCGGAGCCGGCGGCTCGGGCATGCGCGCCTCGCTGCAACTGGCCCGCGCTGGCCTGAACGTAGCCGTTTTGTCCAAGGTGTTTCCCACCCGCTCGCATACCGTGGCGGCACAAGGCGGCATTGGCGCCTCGCTCGGCAACATGAACGAGGACAACTGGCACTACCATTTCTACGATACGGTCAAGGGCTCCGACTGGCTCGGCGATCAGGATGCAATCGAATTCATGTGCCGCGAAGCACCCAAGGTCGTCTACGACCTCGAGCACATGGGCATGCCGTTCGACCGCAATCCGGACGGCACGATCTACCAGCGGCCGTTCGGCGGCCACACCGCCAACTATGGCGAGAAGGCCGTGGAGCGTGCCTGCGCCGCGGCTGACCGTACCGGCCACGCCATGCTGCACACGTTGTACCAGCAAAATATCAAGGCCCGCACCGCCTTCTTCGTGGAGTGGATGGCACTGGACCTGATCCGCGACGCAGACGGTGACGTCGTGGGCGTGACCGCGCTGGAAATGGAAACTGGCGACCTGCACATCCTCGAGGCCAGGACCACCATGCTCGCCACCGGAGGCGCGGGCCGTATTTTTGCCGCTTCGACCAATGCTTTCATCAACACCGGTGACGGTCTGGGCATGGCTGCCCGCGCCGGACTGGCACTGGAAGACATGGAGTTCTGGCAGTTCCACCCCACCGGTGTGGCTGGCGCCGGTGTGTTGCTGACCGAAGGTTGCCGCGGTGAGGGCGCGATTCTGGTCAACTCCAACGGCGAGCGCTTCATGGAACGGTATGCACCGACCCTCAAGGACCTGGCACCACGCGACTTTGTCTCGCGCTGCATGGACCAGGAGATCAAGGAGGGGCGTGGCTGTGGTCCGAACAAAGACTACGTGATGCTCAAGCTCGATCACCTCGGTGCCGACACCATCATGAAACGGTTGCCGTCGGTGCACGAGATCGGCGTCAACTTCGCCAATGTCGATGTGACCCGCGAGCCGATTCCGGTGGTCCCGACCATCCACTACCAGATGGGTGGTATCCCCACCAACATTCATGGGCAGGTCGTCGCGCAGAAGGACGGCAACGACAACGCGCCCGTCAATGGTCTTTACGCGGTTGGTGAATGCTCCTGCGTCAGTGTCCACGGCGCCAACCGCCTGGGCACCAATTCGCTGCTCGACCTGCTGGTGTTCGGGCGTGCCGCTGGCAACCATGTCGTCGAGTTCAACAACAAGAACCAGACACACAAGGCCTTGCCCACCGACGCTGCCGAGCGCACGCTCGTGCGCCTGGCCCGGTTGGACGACGCCAACGACGGTGAATACGCACAGGACGTGGCCAACGACATCCGCTCCACGATGCAGGAGCACGCCAGCGTGTTCCGCACCCAGGCCAAGCTGGACCAGGGCGTCCGCGCGGTGGCGGCGCTGCGCGAACGGGTGATGCGCATCAACCTGAAGGACAAGTCCAAGGTGTTCAATACCGCACGCATCGAGGCGCTGGAAGTCGAGAACCTGATCGAGGCGGCCCAGGCCACCATCGTCTCGGCGGCAGCACGCCGTGAAAGCCGCGGCGCCCACACCGTGAACGAGTATGGCGACACCCCGGAACACCCGAACGGCCGCAATGATGCCGAATGGATGAAGCACACCTTGTGGTACAGCGAGGGCAACCGGCTGAGCTACAAGGCGGTTCAGCTCAAGCCCTTGAGCGTGGAATCCATACCCCCGAAAGTGCGCACCTTCTGAAGTCGCGCACGCTACCGACTCTGCGCGCAAGCGCAACATCGAGCCTTTCGCCACCCGATTCGACGGAGTTTGACATGCAGAAACAGACCTTCAACATCTACCGCTACGATCCCGACACGGATGCGAAGCCGTATATGCAGACCATCGATGTCGAACTCGACGGCAGCGAGCGCATGTTGCTCGACACCCTGATGAAACTTAAGGCGGTCGACCCCAGCATCTCGTTTCGACGCTCCTGCCGCGAAGGCGTCTGCGGCTCGGACGCGATGAACATCAACGGCAAGAATGGCCTGGCCTGCCTGACCAACATGCGCACGTTGACAGGAACCATCACACTCAAGCCGCTGCCGGGCCTGCCGGTGATCCGCGACCTGATCGTGGACATGACCCAGTTCTTCAAGCAGTACAACTCGATCAAGCCCTACCTGATCAACGACAACGCGCCGCCCGAGAAGGAGCGGCTGCAAAGCCCGCAGGAACGCGACGAACTCAACGGCCTGTACGAGTGCATTCTGTGCGCGAGTTGCTCCACCGCCTGCCCGAGCTTCTGGTGGAATCCCGATAAGTTCGTCGGGCCCGCCGGTCTGCTGCAGGCCTACCGCTTTATCGCGGATAGCCGCGACGAGGCCACCGGGGAACGGCTCGACAACCTGGAAGACCCGTACCGGCTGTTCCGCTGCCACACGATCATGAATTGCGTCGATGTGTGCCCCAAAGGTCTCAATCCGACGAAGGCGATTGGCAAGATCAAGGAGATGATGGTGTACCGGACTGTCTGATCGAGCTTGAGAAACCGGTCATGATGGTGTCCCTCGCCCCCGAATCACCGCTGGACGAGCGTTCATTGAGCAAGCTGCGCTGGCGATGTCGCCGCGGCATGCTGGAAAATGACCTGATTCTGGAGCGCTTCTTTGCGCGCCACGGGGCGGCGCTGACCGTCGGCCAGGCAGGCGCCCTGAACGCCTTGATGGAGCTGAGTGACAATGATCTGCTCGATCTTCATCTGGGCCGGCGCTTGCCGCGACAGATCGATGCCGCCCTGGACCGCTTCGACGTGATCGAAGTTCTGGGCCTGTTGAGAGATAAACACTAGAAAGGGCATGAAATGAAACTCGCCGACAACAAAGCAACGCTGTCGTTCAGCAACGGTGCACCCAGCATCGATTTCCCGATGTACACCGGAACCGTGGGTCCGGATGTCGTGGATATCCGCAGACTGTACGGTCAGACCGGCATGTTCACCTATGACCCAGGGTTCCTTTCGACCGCATCCTGCGAGTCGGCCATTACCTACATCGACGGTGACAAGGGCGAGCTCCTGTATCGCGGTTATCCGATCGAGCAGCTGGCCACCCATTGTGACTTCATGGAAACCTGCTTCTTGCTGCTGTACGGAAGCCTGCCGGACGAGGCTGCCAACATCCAGTTCAGCGACCTCGTGACCAAACACACCATGGTGCACGAACAGATGCACTTCTTCGTGCGAGGATTCCGCCGCGATGCACATCCGATGGCCATTCTGACCGGGCTGGTCGGCGCGCTTTCGGCGTTCTACCACGACAGCACCGACATCCATAATCCGGAGCACCGCAAGATCTCCGCGATCCGCCTGATCGCCAAGATGCCGACCCTGGTGGCGATGGCGTACAAGTACAACGCCGGCCAGCCCTACATGTACCCGCGCAACAGCCTGAGTTACGCTGCCAACTTGTTGCACATGATGTTCGCCAACCCGTGTGAAGACTATGTTGTCAACCCGGTGATCGAGAGGGCGCTGGACCGGATCTTCATCCTGCATGCGGACCACGAGCAAAACGCCTCCACGTCGACTGTGCGTCTGTGCGGCAGTTCGGGCACCAACCCATTTGCCGCCATTGCTGCGGGTGTGGCCTGCCTGTGGGGACCAGCCCATGGCGGTGCCAACGAAGCCTGCCTCAAGATGCTGGAAGACATCCAGAAAATGGGCGGGGTCGAGAAGATCGGGGAATTCATCAGTCAGGTCAAGGACAAGAATTCCGGTATCAAGCTGATGGGATTCGGACATCGCGTCTACAAGAACTACGACCCGCGCGCCAAGCTGATGCAGGAGTCCTGCAAGGAAGTGCTCAGCGCCCTGGGCCTGGAGAACGACCCGTTGTTCAAGCTGGCCATGGCCTTGGAGAAAATCGCACTGGAAGACGACTATTTCGTGCAGCGCAAGTTGTACCCCAACGTCGATTTCTATTCCGGCATCGTGCAGCGCGCGATCGGTATCCCGACCTCGATGTTCACCGCGATCTTCGCACTGGCCCGCACCGTGGGCTGGATCGCGCAACTCGACGAGATGATTGGCGACCCTGACTACAAGATCGGGCGGCCACGCCAGCTGTATACCGGCTCCGGCCAACGCGACGTGGTTCCTATCGGCCAACGTTGATCGATCACGTCATCGGCCCATGCCGAGTGCCGCGGCCGCTGGAACCGCCCCGGTGACCGCGGCATGTTCGTTCTAGAATCCGGCATGTTCGGAAGTTGAGACCATGACTCGCACGCTCTACGACAAGATCTGGGATGACCACGTTGTCCACACGGAAGAGGACGGCACCGCCATTCTCTATATCGACCGGCATCTCGTGCACGAGGTGACCAGTCCGCAGGCATTTGAAGGACTGCGCCAGGCCGGCCGCAAGGTCTGGCGCGTCAGCTCCATTGTCGCCACGGCCGATCACAACACACCCACCACCGGTTGGGAACTCGGTTACGACGGCATCACCGACCCGGTGAGCCGAGAGCAGATCACGACACTCGATACCAACATCAAGCAATACGGCGCTGCGGCCTATTTTCCGTTCCTGTCCAAACGACAAGGCATCGTACATGTGATTGGCCCGGAAAACGGCGCCACGCTGCCCGGCATGACGGTTGTCTGCGGCGATTCGCACACTTCGACGCACGGCGCATTCGGTGCGCTGGCCCATGGTATCGGCACCAGCGAGGTCGAACATGTGATGGCAACGCAGACCTTGCTGGCCAGGAAGGCCAAGAACATGCTGGTGCGGGTGGAAGGCGTCCTGTCTCCCGGTTGCGTGGCCAAGGACATCGTGTTGTCGATCATCGGGCGCATCGGTACGGCGGGTGGAACCGGCTACACGATCGAGTTCGCAGGCTCCGCCATCCGCGCGCTCAGCATGGAAGGCCGCATGACGGTGTGCAACATGGCCATCGAAGCGGGTGCGCGCGCCGGGCTGGTCGGCGTCGACCAAAAGACGATCGACTATGTCAAGGGGCGACCGATGTCGCCGACTGGCGTCGAATGGGACCACGCGGTGGCCTATTGGCGCGGCCTGCAATCCGATCCCGGAGCCAGTTTCGATACGGTCGTCGAGATCGATGCCGGCACCATCGTTCCCCAGGTGACCTGGGGAACGTCGCCGGAAATGGTGCTGGGTGTGGACGCCCGGGTGCCGGATCCGGACAAGGTAAAAGACGCCAATAAGCGCGCTGCGATCGAACGTGCGCTGACCTACATGGGCCTGGAGCCTGGCAAAGCGCTGAACGACATCTATGTCGACAAGGTCTTTATCGGCTCGTGCACCAACAGCCGGATCGAGGACATGCGCGAGGCTGCCGCCGTCGTCAAGAAGATGGGCCAGAAAGTCGCCAGGAACGTCAAGCTGGCCATGGTCGTACCTGGCTCGGGTCTGGTCAAGGAGCAGGCCGAACGCGAAGGCCTGCATGAGATTTTCCTGGCGGCCGGTTTCGAATGGCGCGAGCCGGGCTGCTCGATGTGCCTGGCCATGAACGCAGACCGCCTGGAGCCGGGCGAACGCTGCGCCTCCACCAGCAATCGGAATTTCGAGGGCCGCCAAGGTGCCGGCGGCCGAACCCATCTAGTCAGTCCCGCCATGGCCGCTGCAGCTGCGGTGCAAGGGCATTTTGTCGACGTGCGTCGATTTCTCTGATCCGATGAACACGATGCAGATCGAAGACGCAGAAAAGAAGTAGCCATGCAGAAGTTCACCGTGCACAAGGGTCTGGTCGCGCCGATGGATCGCGAGAACGTCGACACCGACGCGATCATTCCCAAGCAGTTCCTCAAGTCGATCCGCAAGACCGGGTTCGGCGTCAACCTGTTCGATGCCTGGCGTTACCTCGACGACGGATATCCGGGCCAGGATCCTGCCAGCCGCAGACCCAACCCGGACTTTGTGCTGAACCAGCCGCGCTTCGCTGGTGCCTCCGTCCTGGTGGCGCGCAAGAACTTCGGCTGCGGGTCGTCGCGTGAACATGCCCCGTGGGCGCTGGACCAATACGGGTTTCGCGCCATCCTGGCACCGAGTTTTGCCGACATCTTCTTCAACAACAGTTTCAAGAACGGGCTGCTGCCCATCGTGCTGCGGGAATCACAGATCGCTCAGTTGTTCGACGCAGTGGCGGGCCTTCCCGGCTACGCCCTGACGATCGACCTGGAGCGCCAGAAGGTCGTCAAGCCACAAGGTGAGGAACTCGACTTCGAGGTGCAGCCATTCCGGCGGTATTGCCTGCTCAACGGCCTGGACGATATCGGCCTGACACTGCGCCAGGCGGACAAGATCAAGGCCTTCGAGGCGCAGCGATTGGCAAAAAAGCCCTGGCTTGCCAACGCATTCGGCAACCATGAGTCGGCATGACCAGCCTTTGCAAGACGCTGGGTCCGGACGGTCGTCGTCCCCTGTCAGTTACAACCGGGCCTAGCGGCAGCCCCCTGGGGGCTATGAGCACTTTATTGGCGATTCCGGCCCCGTTAGAAGCCTGTCGGTCGATTTGCAGCCGTCGCTTCCCCGGTCCGGCAGGCTGCTAGGCCGCGCCATCCGGCTTTTCCCCACTTCCACCGCGTCTGCCCCATCATGAAAATCGCAGTCTTGCCAGGCGACGGCATCGGCACAGAAATCATTGCCGAGGCCATCAAGGTCCTCCATACCCTGGACTTGTCCTTCGAAATCGAAACGGCCCTGGTCGGCGGCGCGGCTTATGAAGCCCATGGCCATCCATTGCCAGACTCGACACTGCGGCTGGCCAAGGCCGCCGATGCCATCCTGTTCGGTGCCGTCGGCGACTGGAAATACGACAAACTCGAACGCACACTGCGTCCGGAACAGGCCATCCTGGGCCTGCGGCGAGAGCTCGGCCTGTTCGCCAACCTGCGCCCCGCCATCTGTCATGCGCCGCTGGTCGATGCGTCGAGCCTCAAGCCCGAACTCATCGCCGGCCTGGACTTGCTGATCATCCGCGAACTGACCGGCGACATTTATTTCGGCCAACCCCGCGGCAGGCGCAAGGCCACGGACGGGCACTTCCCCGGCGCGGACGAGGCGTTCGACACCATGCGGTATTCCCGGCCGGAGATCGAACGTATCGCCCATGTCGCGTTCCAGGCCGCGCGCAAGCGGGGCAGGAAAGTCACCAGCGTCGACAAGGCCAACGTGCTGGAGACGTTCCAGTTCTGGAAGGATGTCGTCAGCGAGGTCGGCATCGCGTATCCGGATGTCGAGCTCGACCACATGTATGTCGACAACGCGGCCATGCAACTGGTGCGAGCGCCCAAGAAATTCGACGTGATCGTCACTGGCAACATGTTCGGCGACATCCTGAGCGACGAGGCCGCGATGCTGACCGGCTCGATCGGCATGTTGCCTTCGGCCAGCCTGAACGCCAGCAATCAGGGTCTGTACGAGCCCAGCCATGGCAGCGCGCCCGATATCGCTGGTCAGGGTATCGCCAACCCACTGGCCACCATCATGAGTGCTGCGATGATGCTGCGTTTCAGCCTGAACCAGGCCGAGGCCGCCGATCGGATCGAGGCTGCGGTTGGCACGGTGCTCGCGCAAGGACTGCGCACTGCCGACATCCACGGCGACGGCAACACCCGGGTCGGCACTCGCGAAATGGGCGACGCGGTGGTCAAGGCCCTGCGCGGTTGAATCTCCTACAATTGCCCGATGGCTTGGAAGGCAAACGCTCTCGAACACGCCGGTCCCCAGTGGCCGGCGCCGGTCTTGCCCGTGGACGTGGCGTCCACCAAGACGACGACCACCCAAGGCTGACGCAGCCCGGTTCGTCGCGCCCTCCCTGGCCAGACGAGCCGGGCAGCTGAACTATCACGACGTTTCAGTTTGACACGAGGCAACACCATGAGCAGCGCACGCAAGGTAACAGGTTTGGTCGGCTGGAGAGGCATGGTCGGGTCCGTCCTGATGGACCGCATGCAGGCCGAGCGCGATTTCGAGCTGATAGAACCCATCTTCTTTTCCACGTCCAATGCCGGTGGCGACGCGCCGGCGTTTGCCCGCTCGGGCGAAAGACTCCAGGATGCGATGGATATCGCCGCGCTCAAGCGCTGCGACATCATCGTCACCGCGCAAGGCGGAGACTACACAGCCGAAGTGTTTGGCAAACTGCGCAGTGCCGGATGGACGGGTCACTGGATCGATGCTGCCTCCAGCCTGCGCATGCAGGAAGACGCCGTGATCGTGCTCGATCCGGTCAACCTGCCCGTGATCCAGAAGGCGCTGGTCAAGGGCGGCCGCAACTGGATCGGTGGCAACTGCACCGTGAGTTGCATGCTGATGGGTGTTGGCTCCCTGTTCAAAGCCGGACTGGTCGAGTGGATGACATCCATGACCTACCAGGCCGCATCGGGTGGTGGCGCCCAGCACATGCGCGAACTGCTGACCCAGTTCGGCTCCCTCAATGCAGAGGTACGAGACCTGTTGAACGACCCGAAGTCGGCGATCCTCGAAATCGACCGCAAGATCCTGGCTCGGCAACAATCCCTGTCTGCTGGCGAGATGGCGCACTTCGGCGTCCCGCTCGGCGGCAGTCTGATTCCGTGGATCGACAAGGATCTGGGCGACGGTATCAGCCGCGAAGAGTGGAAGGGCGGCGCGGAAAGCAACAAGATCCTCGGTCTGGGCCCGGCTTTCGGCTCGCCGGCAGTTCCCGTCGATGGATTTTGCGTGCGCATAGGCGCCATGCGATGCCACAGCCAGGCACTGACCTTCAAGCTGAAGAAGGATGTCCCGGCAGCCGACATCGAGGCCCTGATCGCGGCAGACAACCCATGGGTCAAGGTCGTTCCCAACAACCGGGAGGCCACGATGGCAGGACTGACGCCAGTGGCCGTCACCGGCACGCTCGACATACCCGTCGGACGAATTCGCAAACTGGCCATGGGCCCGGAATATGTGGGCGCTTTCACCATCGGCGATCAGTTGCTCTGGGGAGCCGCCGAACCGTTGCGCCGGATGTTGCGCATTTTGTTGGATCACTGACATCCAGCGGGCCGAAAAACCGGCCCGAATCCGACTACCATCCTTTCAATCGTTGCCGATTGGCAACACAGAGCTGTCACATCAGGTGCTCGCGATTGCGCCAAAAGATTTGAGCGCTTTCTCACCTTGTCAGTCTAAGACATTGATGTTATGGTCCTTTTCGAGGTTAGAGTGTCGCGGCGTTTGAACCCAAAATGCGCGGTCGTTGCGGTGCGCCCGTACATCGGAGGCTATTAAATTGATCCCAAAGTCACCTGGCTGGCGCAAGACCGCTGTTGCATCATTGGTCATTGCTCTTTTTGGCCTGCCTGCGTCGTCGGCTTATGCCCTGGCACTGGGGCGCATCACGGTCCAATCGGCTTTGGGGGAACCCCTTCGGGCCGAAATCGACATACCCGAGATCAACGCTGAAGAAGCAGTGTCCTTGAAGCCATCGCTCGCCCGCCCCGAGGTTTTTCGCGCTGCAGGGCTGGAATTCAACCAGGCCCTGACCGGATTGCAGATCTCGCTGCAGCGTCGCGCCGACGGGCGCTCTTATATCCGTCTGGTCACCGACCGTCCCGTATCCGAGCCCTTTGTCGACCTGATCGTCGAGGCGACCTGGTCCAGTGGCAGGATCGTTCGTGACTACACCGTCCTGCTGGATCCGCCGATCCTTCGCGCCCGCGCACCGGTACAGGCAACAGCGCCCCAGGTTGCGGCGGCAACGCCGGTGACGCCACCGGCCAGAGTCGCGGCCGCACCGGTACCGGCCCCTGCTGCCGCCGCTGCCCAGCCCGCCACCAGTGCGCCGGCTTTTGCACCCGCGGCAGCAGCCAGCAGTCGGCCGAACAAGGTCACGGTACGACGCGGCGACACTGCCAGCCAGATAGCGCGCGAGATCAAGCCGGCCCAGGTATCGCTGGACCAGATGCTGGTGGCACTGTTGCGTGCCAACGCCGATGCCTTCATCAACGGCAACCTGAACCTGATCAAGGCGGGTGCCGTGCTGACAGTACCCACTGACGACCAGATCACCGCTGTTTCCGAGGCGCAAGCCTCGCAAACCGTCATCGCCCAAAGCCGAGACTTCAACGCCTTCCGCAGCAAGCTGGCCAGCAATGCGCCGGCACAACAGGTCGCGAGCGCGGACCGTACCGCTTCCGGCGCAGTACAGGCGCAGGTCGAAGACAAGCGCACCAGTGCTGCTGCACCCGACAGGCTCACCCTGTCCAAGGGCGCAGCCGACGCGAAGGCGGCGGAAGAAAGGATCGCCCAGGCCAAGGCGGCGCAAGATGCGGCTCAGCGAACGGCCGAACTGGCGCGTAATGTAAAGGATCTGAGCAGCCTGGGTGCAGCTTCGGCGGCCGCGGGATCCACCGCACCTGCTGCGCCTGTGGCGCCCGCTGCAGCTGCAGCCTCGGCCGCGGTACCGGGCGTGGCGGTGACCGTGGCGGCGACGGCGCCCGCTGCGCCGGCGCCCACTGCGCCGGCGCCCGCTGCACCGGCGCCCGCTGCACCGGCGCCCGCTGCATCCGAGGCAGCCGTGCCCGCACCGGTCGCGGCTCCAGCGCCGGCGCCGGCTCCTGTCGTGCCCAAACCACCGGTCGAAGAACCCGGAGTGCTGGACCAGTTGCTCGCCAACCCGTTGACCCTGGTTGGCGGCGGCTTGCTGATCGCCTTGCTGGCCGGCATGGGTATCTACCGGGCACGCAAGCGCCGCGAAGCCGCAGAGGTCGACAGTGCGTTCCTGGAAAGCCGACTGCAGCCGGACTCCTTCTTCGGCGCTAGCGGTGGGCAACGTGTCGATACCAACGACGGTGGGGCCAGCGGCTCCTCGATGGTCTACTCGCCAAGCCAGCTGGACGCAGCCGATGACGTGGATCCGGTGGCCGAGGCCGATGTCTACCTGGCCTATGGACGCGACATGCAGGCCGAAGAGATCCTCAAGGAGGCGCTGCGTACCCATCCCGGGCGTATCGCGGTGCACCAGAAGCTGCTGGACATCTACGCCAAGCGGCGCGATACCCAGGGCTTCGAAACGATGGCCAAGGAAGCGTTCCGGGTCGTCGGTGGCGAAAGCCCGGAATGGGCCCGCATCTGCGAACAGGGCCTGGGCATCGACCCCTCCAACCCGCTGTATCGTCCCGGAAACGAACCGCCAAGCATGGTGGACAAGACCATCGTGACCAAGACGATTCCAGGCATGGCCGCGGCCAGCATGGCGACCCAGAAGATCGACCTGTCGACATCCGATGATGCGCCAGCGTCGACTGCAATGGATCTGGACCTGGACCTGGACTTCTCGCTCGATGACAAGCCGGCCGTCAGCGCCATCGAGGAGGCGCAACCGAGCCAGCTCGAGCCCACGGTGGCAATCCAGCCACCCGACTCCCAGCCGGCGACACTGGATGTCGATTTTGGCGATTCCACCGACGCGATGGAGGTGATCACCTCCCCTGCGGCCTTGACGGATTCAACCGAAGTTGCATTGCCCGAGATCGACCAGGTCGAGGACACCGTTGCGCTGAACGCGTTGGAGCCCGACGATTTCCGCAAACAGGCCGCAGTGAGTTTTGGCTCGACCAATCCGGCGCCGCTATCCGACGGCGATACCGGCAGCGGTGTGTCACGCTCGGGCCTGGCATTCGACGCAACTGCTCCCAACAACTTGACGGCTTCCCAGACGCCATTCAAGGCGCCGGATGTGTCCGAATCCGGCATGCTGGAGTTCGACCTGGGTACCTTGTCGCTGGACCTGAACACGCATGAGGCGACTCCTTCGGACGCGCCGGCGGAGCCCGAGGACCCGCTCTTGACCAAGCTGGCACTGGCAGACGAATTCGTATCCATCGGCGACGACGACGGTGCGCGGGCTCTGATCGAAGAGGTCATCGCCGAGGCGTCCGGAGATCTCAAGGCCCGGGCACTACGCGCGCTGAGCAGTCTGAGCTGAGTGGTTACGGACGCGGCACCGGTGCACCACCGCATCGCGCGTCAGGTGTGAGAGTCGCCCTCGGCATCAGCTACGACGGACGGGCCTACCACGGCTGGCAAAGCCAGTTGTCGGGCCGCACCGTTCAAGACCGGCTCGAGTCGGCGCTGTCGGAACTGGCGGACCAGCCGATTTCCACCGTGTGCGCCGGCCGCACCGACACCGGCGTGCATGCGCTGATGCAGGTGGTGCACTTCGACACCACGGCCCTGCGACGCGATGTGTCCTGGATACGCGGCGCGAACGCCCATCTGCCGCGCGATATCAGCGTGGAATGGGCGCAACAGGTGCCCGAAGCCTTTCATAGCCGTGCCAACGCCTTGACGCGACGTTATGCGTACTCGCTGTATGTGTCACCGGTGCGCCCCAGCGTTCACAACGGTCGCGTGGGCTGGGCCATGTACGCGCTGGATATTGAACGCATGCGCGCGGCCGCGGCGTTGCTGATAGGGCAGCACGACTTCTCGTCGTTCCGGGCTGCGCAGTGCCAGGCGCTGTCTGCGGTCAAGGACATGCGCAGCATCACGATCGCGCAGCGCGGCGCCTTCCTGCGCTTCGATTTCGAAGCCAACGCCTTCCTGCACCACATGATCCGCAACATCATGGGTTGCCTGGTGGCCATCGGGCAGGGCAAGCAGGCACCCCAGTGGATCAGCGACGTATTGCACGCACGGCAGCGCCGCAGTGCAGCACCGACCTTTGCACCCGACGGCCTGTATTTCCTGGGTCCGCGCTACGACCCGCGCTGGGGCCTGCCGGAACGCACCGCCGCGTATGATGGACTGCCATGACGAATTTTGATGCGCTGCCGGCCAGCCGCACGCGGATCAAGATCTGCGGCTTGACACGGGAACAGGATGTGGACGCCGCGGTCGCCGCCGGTGTCGATGCGATCGGCTTCGTGCGTTACCGCAACAGCGCGCGCCTGGTGTCGATCGAACGCGCGGTCGAACTCGCGCGCCGGCTGCCGCCATTCATCACGCCCGTTCTGCTGTATGTCAATGAAGACACGCAGACCGTGCTGAACGAATGCGCCTGGCTGGCGCCGGCTCTGGTGCAGTTCCATGGAGACGAAACGCCCCAGCAATGTCTGGACGCAACCCATGCAGGCGCGCGCGCATTCATGCGGGCGGCACGCATTCCGCTCGGCCCCGAGGCGTCGGCATTCGATCTCGTAGAATACGCAGCTCGATACCATCGCGCCCATGCCATCTTGCTCGACGCCCATGTCGAAGAGTATGGCGGCGCAGGCCGGACATTCAATTGGTCACTGCTTCCACCAAGCGTCAACTGTCACCTCGTCTTAAGTGGTGGACTCACGCCTGCAAACGTGACCGATGGCATCTTGCAGTTGCGGCCGCGTTGTAGAACGCTGTCCGTCGATGTCAGCTCCGGTGTCGAGGTCTCCAAGGGCATCAAGGACACCGGCAAGATCCATCAGTTTGTCGCCGCGGTTCGCGCGGCAGACGCGCAACTTGCAAAGACCCCTCATGCTCGATTACCAGCAACCTGACCCGACAGGCCATTTCGGGAACTACGGCGGCAGCTTCATCAGTGAAACGCTGACCCACGCGATCCAGGAACTGCAGCAAGCCTATGCCCGCTACCAGCACGACCCGCAGTTCGTCGCCGAGTTCCACTACGAACTGGCCCATTTCGTCGGACGTCCCTCCCCGATCTATCATGCGGCCCGCATGAGCCGTGAACAGGGTGGCGCACAGATCTACTTCAAGCGGGAAGACCTGAACCACACCGGAGCGCACAAGATCAACAACACGATCGGCCAGGCGATGCTGGCGCGGCGTATGGGCAAGCCGCGCATCATTGCGGAGACCGGCGCGGGGCAGCACGGCGTGGCGACGGCCACCATCTGTGCCCGCTATGGCCTGGAGTGCGTCGTCTACATGGGCAGCGAGGACATCAAGCGGCAAAGCCCCAATGTCTACCGCATGCACCTGCTTGGCGCCAAGGTGGTGCCTGTGCACAGCGGCAGCCGTACGCTGAAGGATGCACTGAACGAGGCGATGCGCGACTGGGTCGCCCATGTCGACAACACGTTCTACATCATCGGCACCGTGGCCGGGCCCCATCCCTACCCGATGATGGTGCGCGACTTCCAGAGCATCATCGGCAAGGAATGCATCGAGCAGATGCCAGCCATGCTCGCGGCGCAGGCCTGCCACCACAAGCAGCCCGATGCGGTGCTGGCCTGCGTGGGCGGAGGCAGCAATGCGATGGGCATCTTCCACCCCTACATAGGCTACGCCGACACCCGCCTGATCGGTGTCGAAGCGGCCGGCGAAGGGCTCGACAGCGGCAAGCACTCGGCATCACTGCAACGGGGCAGCCCTGGCGTGCTGCATGGCAACCGCACCTACATCCTGCAAGACGACAATGGCCAGGTCACCGAGACGCACAGTATCAGCGCCGGATTGGACTATCCCGGAGTCGGGCCGGAACATGCCTGGCTCAAGGATATCGGCCGCGCCGAATATGTCGGCGTCACCGACTCCGAGGCCCTGGAGGCTTTCCACTACCTGTGCCGGACCGAAGGCATCATTCCCGCGCTCGAGTCCAGCCACGCAGTGGCCTACGCCATGCGACTGGCCAAAGCTATGCGGCCCGACCAATCCATTCTGGTCAACCTGTCCGGACGCGGTGACAAGGATATCGGCACGGTGGCCGACCTCAGCAATGCCGACTTCTATTGCCGCCCGAGTTGCAAGGGCCAGGCGGTCAAGGGCGGCAACGCGGTGGCCATGCCGACATCGGGAGCACGGGCATGAGCCGCATCGGCCCCGTGATGGGAGAGCTGCTGTCGCGCAAACGCACGGTGCTGATTCCTTATGTCACGGCTGGCTTTCCGTATCCGGACATCACGCCTGAACTGATGCACGGCATGGTGGCCGCCGGCGCCAACGTGATCGAACTCGGCGTTCCGTTCTCGGACCCCAGCGCCGATGGTGCAGTGATCCAGCGCGCTGGAGACAAGGCGCTGGCTGCTGGCATCGGACTGACCCAGGTGCTGGAGATGGTGCGGGTTTTCCGGCACAAGGACGACATCACGCCGGTGGTACTGATGGGATATGCCAACCCGGTCGAACGTTACGACCAGCGCCGCACCAACACGGGTAGCTCGGGCAGCGCGTTTGTCCGCGATGCTGCAGCCGCCGGCGTCGACGGTCTGCTGATCGTGGACTATCCGCCGGAGGAGTGCGTCGCGTTCGCCGAGGATCTGCGCCGCGGCGGCATGGACCTGATCTTTCTGCTGGCACCTACCAGCACCGAGCAGCGCATGGCCCAGGTGGCCAAAGTGGCCAGCGGTTATGTCTATTACGTGTCGCTCAAGGGGGTCACGGGAGCAGGCACGCTGGACACCGCGGCCGTGGAGGCCATGTTGCCACGGATCCGGCAACACGTGAAGCTGCCGCTGGGCGTCGGCTTTGGTATTCGCGACGCGCAGTCCGCTTGCGCTGTGGCGCGCGCCGCCGATGCGGTCGTCATCGGCAGCCGCATCATCGAGCTGATCGAGGCCTTGCCGCGCGAGCAAGTCGTGGCTGCGGCACAGACTTTCCTGCAAGACATCCGCAGCGCACTGGACGCGCAGTCCGCGCCACAATCGTGCGCATTGATTCAGGAGCAGACCCCATGAGCTGGCTCGAAAAACTGTTACCCGCGAAGATACAGCACACCGACCCGGCCGACCGGCGAACGGTACCCGAAGGCCTCTGGATCAAGTGTCCGAGCTGCGAGACAGTGTTGTACAAGACCGACCTGGAGCAGAATCAGAACGTCTGCCCCACCTGCGGGCGCCATCATCGCATCGGCGCGCGCGCGCGCCTGAACATGTTTCTGGACAATGAAGGTCGTTTCGAGATCGGGCAGGAGATCCTGCCGGTCGACGCGCTGAAGTTCAAGGACAGCCGCAAATACCCCGAGCGGCTGAAGGAGGCGATGGACAACACCGGCGAGACCGATGCGCTGGTCGTCATGGGTGGCAGTGTGCACAACATCAGTGTCGTCGCAGCCTGCTTCGAATTCGACTTCATGGCCGGCAGCATGGGTTCTGTCGTGGGCGAGCGGTTCGTGCGTGGTGTAGAAAACGCCATCGAGCAAAAGACCGCCTTCATTTGCTTCACCGCCACCGGCGGTGCCCGCATGCAGGAAGGCCTGCTCAGCCTGATGCAGATGGCCAAGACCAATGCCGCGCTGACGCGCCTGGCCAAGAAGGGCCTGCCCTTCATCAGCATCCTGACTGACCCGACCACCGGCGGCGTCAGTGCCAGTTTCGCCTTCATGGGCGATATCGTCATCGCCGAACCCAAGGCACTGATCGGTTTTGCCGGGCCGCGGGTGATCGAGTCGACTTTGCGCGTGACCCTGCCAGAAGGTTTTCAGCGCTCGGAGTTCCTGCAGGAGAAAGGCGCGGTCGACATGATCTGCGACCGGCGCGAACTGCGCAAGGTGGTGGCCAACGCGTTGGCGATGCTGCAACGCCAACCTGCCGACGCCGTGGTCTGAGAGCGCCCGGGGCGAGCGTCGCTGCAGATCACAGCGCAATATGCGCGAGCGTCGACTCCAGCACAATGCCACCGACCTGCAACAGCACCAGCAGGATCAGCGGCGACAGATCCAGGCCACCGACCAGCGGTATGACGCGGCGGATCGGCTGCAGCAGCGGTGATACCAGCCGCGCCAGCAGGCCCATCATGGGCGAATGCGCCTGCACCCACGACAACACCGCGTAAACGATCACCAGCACGCTCAGTCCGGACACGGCCAGGCGCAATACGCCGAACACCGCCAACACCGGAATGAAAGCCGGCGACCCCTGTCCGCCAGCCAGCAGCCACAAAATCAGGTACTGGGCCAGTTCGATCAGCAGCGCAGCAACCACGCTGGCAATGTCCCAGCGACCGATCGCGGGAATGATTCGTCGCAGCGGCAATACCAGCCAATCCGTCAGCGCAAAGATCAGCGGCCCGATCGGATTGCCGGAGCGCGCCGACAGCGGCACCCGGTGGTATTGCATGTACAGGCGCAGCAGGCACAGGCCGACCAGGAGGCCAGCGGCGATCTGCAGCAGGAAGGTGATGATCTGGAGAAACATGCGGTTCTGGGATACGGTCGGTACTGACGATAATAGAGTTCTGTCTCATCCGCCTCGCCTCGTCGGCGTTTCGGGTGGGCCAATATAACGCACTGCGCCAGAGCGTTCCCCCAATCGCTTTTTTGATCCCCCCCTCACCATTGCCATGTCCGACCTGCCCGCACTCGACCCGATTCTTGACGACAACCAGTTGATTGCCGAGCGGCGCGAAAAGCTCCAATCCCTGCGCAAGCGCCAGGCCGCGGGCAAGGGTGTCGCCTTTCCCAATGACTTCAAGCCGGCCAACACTGCCATCGCGCTGATGCAGGCCCACGATGCGCATTCCGCCGAGGATTTGTCGGCCCGGACGCACCAGGTCAGCATCGCCGGGCGCATGATGCTCAAGCGGGTCATGGGCAAGGCCAGTTTCGCCACGCTGCAGGACGCGACTGGCCGCATGCAGGTGTATGTCAAGGGCGAGGAAGTCGGCCTGGAGGTCTACGAGGACTTCAAGCACTGGGACCTGGGCGACATCATCGCGGTCGATGGCCGCATGTTCCGCACCCGTACCGGCGAGTTGTCCATCCATGCCAGCATGGTGCGCCTGCTGGCCAAGAGCCTGCGCCCATTGCCCGACAAGTTCCACGGCGTGCAGGACCAGGAGATGAAATACCGCCAGCGTTATGTCGATCTGATCGTGGACGAGACCACACGCCGGCGTTTCGTCGCACGCAGTCGCGCCATCAGCGGAATCCGCGACTTCATGGTCGGCCATGGCTTTCTCGAGGTCGAGACACCGATGCTGCACCCCATTCCCGGAGGCGCCAACGCCAAGCCGTTCACAACCCACCACAATGCGCTCGATCAGCAAATGTTTCTGCGCGTCGCGCCCGAGCTGTACCTCAAGCGCCTGATTGTTGGCGGTTTCGACCGGGTATTCGAGATCAACCGCAACTTCCGCAACGAAGGCATCTCGGTGCGGCATAACCCGGAATTCACGATGATGGAGTTCTACGCCGCGTACTGGAATTACCAGGATCTGATGGACTTCACCGAGCAACTGGTGCGCGACGCTGCCCTCAAGGCGGTCGGAACACTGCAGTTGTCGTATGGCGGCAAACCGGTCGACCTGTCGCAGACCTTCGAGCGGCTGACCATCGTGCAGGCGATCGACAAATACACCGACGCAGGCAACCGAGCCCACGACGAGAATTGGTTGCGCGCATCCCTGCGCGAACTCGGCAAGACCGAAGAAAAGGACCAGTTGTCGCGGCGCAGCCTGGCAAGCCTGCAGGTGATGTACTTCGAGGAAACGGTCGAACACCACCTCTGGCAACCGACCTTCATCTGCGAGCATCCGGTCGAGATCTCGCCGCTGGCGCGCGCCAGCGACGACAATCCGGAGGTCACCGAGCGTTTCGAGTTGTACATCACCGGGCGCGAATTCGGCAACGGCTTCAGCGAGCTCAACGACGCCGAGGACCAGGCGGCCCGCTTCCATGCGCAGGTCCAGGCCAAGGACAGTGGAGACGACGAAGCGATGTTCTTCGACCACGACTTTGTACGGGCCCTCGAATACGGCATGCCGCCCACCGGCGGTTGCGGTATCGGCATCGACCGGCTGATGATGCTGCTGACCGACAGCCCCAGCATCCGCGATGTGATCCTGTTTCCAGCATTGCGCCGGGAGTCGACCGGCCACTGAAAGCGTGTCGCGTTTCCAAGCGATTGCCCGCCGGCAAGTCCGCGCGAATCGACCTGACCATGCCGGCGGGCAATCCGCCGCCCGTGATGGCGCCGATCGGCGACCGGTTCGTGCGGTGTCAGGGAATGCAGTCCAGCGACTGCATGTAATGCGGATGTACCATCAGCGTGTCCCATTCCAGCGCGGGTGAAGCCGGCAACAAGGCCAGGCGGCGATGCTCGCTGGCCACACGCGCATGCCACAGTCCGACGGCCTGCGCCTGGGCCATGCCCGCGATCCAGTCATCGATGGTCCCACCCCCGTCCAGGCACTGGTTGCACAGCAGCACCAGGTCGCATCCGGCGCCCAACGCCGCGACCGCCGCCTGGATGAAAGTCACCTCGCGCCCGTCGAGCATCCGCGCGCCAGCCATGCTCAGGTCGTCGCTGAACACCGCGCCCGAGAATCCCAGCCGGGCACGCAAGATGTCCTCCAGCCAGCGCGAAGAAAACCCGGCCGGTCGGGCGTCGACGCGCGGATACACGACATGCGCCGGCATCACGCTGGCCAGCGCGGTTCCCAACCAGCCGTACGGCGCTGCGTCGTCGGCCAGGATTGTCTTGAGGCCACGCTTGTCGACCGGAAGGTCGGTGTGCGAATCGGCTGCGGCAAAACCATGACCTGGGAAATGCTTGCCGCAATTGGCCATGCCACTTTGCAAGAGGCCGTGCATCAGGCTCTTGGCCAGCAGGCTGACGACGGCAGGATCACGCGCGAACGCCCGGTCCCCGATCACGCCGCTGGGGCCATGGTCGAGGTCGAGCACGGGCGCAAAACTCAGGTCAACGCCGCAGGAACGCAACTCGGCGCCCAGCACATAACCGCAGGCGGTCGCCGCGCGGGTAGCTTGCATGGCACTGGTCTGCGGATCGGTCTTGCCATCGCCCTGCCAGATCCGTCCCAGTTCCCGCATCGGCGGAAGATGCGTGAATCCGTCGGATCGGAAACGTTGCACCCGCCCACCCTCATGGTCCACCATGATCAACAGGTCGGTGCGTACGCGCTTGATCGCGCGACACAAGGCCGTCAGTTGGACCCGGTCAGCCCAGTTTCGGCCAAACAGGATCACGCCGCCAACCAGCGGATGCTGCAGGCGCTTGCGGTCGGCGGCACTGAGCGACAGTCCGGGAACATCGATGATCAGGGGTGCATGGAGGGGCATGGTGGATCTTGCAGAACAGGATGGGGAGCCGCAGCGGGGATGCCCACTGCGAGCGTGAAAGGCAATCGATCAGGCCCACGCCGCCAGGATCTGGTTGCGGAGTCTTGCGTGGATTCAAGCAATTGCCTCTCACGCGCTCAGACCAGGATTTCGACAACGCAAAAACTGGCGGCGTATTCACTTTCGTCGGTGACACTGACATGGACCTGCAGGCCTTGAGACTCGAACCAGAGCTTGAGTTCGCCGTGCAGCACGATGACGGGTTTTCCGGCATTGGCATGGCCCGCCGGTTCCTTCGCAATTTCGCACAGGCGCCAGGTCATTGGCATGCGCATGCCCAGGCCCACGGCCTTGCTGAACGCCTCCTTGGCGCTGAACCGGGTCGCCAGGTAACGCACACCGCGCTCGGGCCAGCGCGCACTGCGCGCGCGCCAGGTTGCCATCTCGCCCTCCGACAGGATCTTGGCGGCGAAACGTTCACCATGGCGCTCCAGGCTGGCACGGATGCGCCGGATGTCGCAGATATCGGTGCCGATGCCGTAGATCATGAGCCTGCCGGTACGCGGGTGATCGCCTCGTCGATGCACCGCAGGTATTCGCGCACCGTGGCGGCATACCCGAGCTCGAGCGCATCGGAGATCAGCGCATGGCCGATGGACACCTCCTGCACGCCTGGCACCGATCGCAGGAATCCGCTCAGGTTGTCGCGGTTCAGGTCGTGGCCGGCGTTGACACCCAGGCCAGCGTCCAGCGCCGCCTGCGCAGCCGCGGCGTAGCGCGCGGTCTGCTGCGGCAGCGACGGACTACCCCAGGACTGGGCATAAGGCTCGGTATAGAGCTCGACCCGATCCGCACCGACGGCGCGGGCAGCAGCCATCGCGGACGGATCGGCATCCATGAACAGGCTTACCCGAACCCCCAGTGCCCGAGCCTGCGCGATCAACGGCCTCAGACGCTCGGCGTCCTGGACCAGATTCCAGCCGTGGTCGCTGGTCAACTGGCCTTCGCCGTCGGGAACCAGAGTGCACTGATGCGGGCGCAGTTCCTGCACAAAACCCATCAGGTTCTGGAACGGGTTACCTTCGATATTGAACTCTCGATCAGGCCACTGCCGGAGCAGCGCGGCCAGCTCGTGCACGTCGGCTGTGCGAATATGGCGCTGGTCCGGCCGCGGGTGTACCGTGATACCGCTGGCACCCTGCTCCAGGCAGATCGTCGCCGCCCGGGTCAGCGAGGGAATGCCCAGATGCCGGGTGTTGCGCACCAGGGCCACCTTGTTCAGATTGACAGAAAGCGCGGTCTTGTTCATAACGATTGCAGGTCGATCATCATCTGGCGGGTACGCAGCGTCTTCACGCCACAATGGTAATGGAGCAAAGCACGCAGCTGCGGCTTGAGTTCGCGGACCACCGGCGCGCAGACCCGCAGCGTGTCGGTAAATACCGACTCGCCGCCATCGAGTGCGCGCTGCAATTGCGACCATTGCGCACCCGACAGGCTGCTGCGGTCGTGTTCATCCGCCTGGCGCAGGCCCCCTTCGAACACCAGACAATACCGCCCCTGCGGCTGGAGCTGCCCAAGCGTCATGGTCTGGGCATCGAGCATCGGCAGCAGGCCGACCTCACGCAGCAGCAGCAATTCGAATGCGCGCAGTGCTGTCTGCAGCGCATCGCCATGCTCGGAGCAGATCAGCGAGACCACGCGCGAATAGATGTCGAACAGACCTGGATGCGGATCGTCACGGGCCAGCAGGGTCAGCACCAGTTCATTGAGGTAATAACCCGACAGCAACGGGTCGCCGGTGGGCATCACATGGCCCCCCATCCACTCGGCGCTGCGCAGGGTGCGGATTTCGGCGTCGCCACCGAAGGCCAGGTGCAGTGGTTGCAGCGGAAGCAGGATCGGCCGCAGGCTGGAGCTGGGACGTTTTGCGCCCTTGGCCACCAGAGCCACACGCCCGTGGTTGCGGGTGAACACCTCCAGGATCAGGCTGGACTCGCTCCAGTCATGACGGTGCAGCACGTAAGCCGGCTCGTCGGTGATGCGCGCACTGGCCACCCGGGCACACCTGTGTCATTCGTAGCCGAAGCTGCGGACCCGTGCCTCGTCGTCGGCCCAGCCCGAGCGCACCTTGACCCACAGTTCGATGAATACCTTGGCATCAAACAGTTTCTCCAGTTCGACCCGGGTCTCGGTACCGATGCGCTTGATGCGTTCTCCCTTGTCGCCGATCACCATGGCCTTGTGGCCGTCGCGTTCGACGACGATGGTCGCGGCGATGCGCACCAGCCGCTTCTGGCCCTTGCGCGCTGGGGGTTCCTCGCCAAACTGGTCGATCACCACGGTCGAGGTATAGGGCAACTCATCACCGGTCAGGCGGAACAGCTTCTCGCGCACCATCTCGCCGGCCATGAAACGCTCGCTGCGGTCGGTAAGTTCGTCCGCGTCGTAGAACCAGGGCTGCCGCGGCAAGTACTTCTCGCAGATGCCCAGCAGGCGAGCGACATCGCGCGCGTTCTTGGCCGACATCGGCACGAACTCGGCAAACGCATGGCGCTGCTGCATCTCCTGCAGCCATGGCGCCACATTGGCACGCTGATGGACCTGGTCGAGCTTGTTCGCCACCAGCAGCGTCGGGATCTTGGCGCTCAGCAGTTCGAGCACCTTCGCGTCGGCCTGGTTGAAGCGCCCTGCCTCGGTGACGAACAGTACCAGATCGACATCCTGCACCGCGCCCTGCACCGAACGGTTCAGCGAGCGGTTCAGCGCATTCGCATGCACGGTCTGGAAGCCTGGTGTGTCGACAAACACAAACTGCGTGCCTGCCTGCGTGCGCACGCCGGTGATTCGGTGGCGCGTCGTTTGGGCCTTGCGCGAGGTGATGCTGATCTTCTGGCCGACCAGCGCATTGAGCAGCGTGGACTTGCCGACATTGGGCTTGCCGACAATCGCGATCAGGCCGCAGCGCTGCGCAACGGCATCCGCGCCAGCAGCCGATACGGCCGCCTCGGCTGCGCCCGAATTGCTATCGCCGGGGTCCGGGGGTCTGATCATGGGGATCCACCGTTCTTTAAGGTCTGCAGCATCCCACCTGCCGCTGCCTGTTCGGCCGCACGGCGCGATCCACCGATACCGCGCTCGCACACGCCGAGTTCGACGATCTCGCACTCCACGTCAAATGACTGCTGATGCGCCGCTCCCAGCGTGCTCACGACCCGGTACTGGGGCAGTTTCATCTTGCGGCCCTGCAGCCATTCCTGCAGTTCGGTCTTGGGATCCTTTCCAATCGCAGCCATTGTCGGATTGATCTCGACCCCCTTGAACAAACGGTGCACCAGTTGCTGGGCGGCGATGAAGCCGGCATCCAGATAAACGGCACCAATCACGGCCTCGAGCGTATCGGCCAGTATCGATGGCCGCTTCTTGCCGCCAGAGCGCATCTCGCCTTCACCCAGCCGGATGCAAACCGGCAGGCCAAGGTCCACGGCAAGCTTGTGCAAAGTGTCCTGCTTGACCAGATTGGCGCGGATCCGCGACAGGTCGCCTTCGGGCAATTGGCGCAGTCGCTGGTACAGCAGGTCGGAGACGGCGAGGTTCAAGACCGAGTCGCCGAGAAACTCCAGCCGTTCGTTGTGATCGGCACCGAAGCTGCGATGCGTCAGCGCCCGAGTCAGCAGGTCAGCGTCGGTAAAAACATGCTGCAAGCGTTGCTGCAACGACTGCCAGAGCGGATCCACGCTATTTGGACTGACCGGCGTACTTGAGCGTCAAGTAGGCCGGCCCGGCCAGGTGAATTTCGCGTTCGTAGGCGAACTTCACGACGATGGTTTCACCGTCCTTGGTAACTTCCAGGTCTTTGGCTTTCATCGACGTGATGTTGTCCACCTCGGCGGAACGTTCGAACAGCGAGCGCACTTCCGGCACCGTATTGCCTGCGCTGGCCTTCTTGGTCGCCTTCATGACCGCCTGGTATTCAATAAAGGTCGGAAACACCTGCGCGGCAACAACACCGACGACCGCCAGCACGCCGCCGACGAATACCAGTCCCAGAAAGGAGATGCCGCGCTGCCTGAATCTTGGTTGTTGGGTCATTCATCGTCTCCTGCTGCAAATACCGGGTTCAGTGGAACGGCCCGATACGGGTGAGATTGGTGAAATTCATCCAGACAAAGACCGCCTTGCCCACGATGTTCTTGTCGGGCACGAAACCCCAGTAGCGCGAGTCCAGCGAATTGTCCCGGTTGTCGCCCATCATGAAGTAGTGCCCCGGCGGTACCTTGCAGACCACACCCTCGACACTGTAACGGCAATTGTCGCGGTAGGGAAACTGCTCGGCTCCCGGGATGAAGGCAGGCCTGTCGCTGTCGATCAGTAACCGGTGCGGCTTCTCGCCGAGCTTTTCCTCGTACTGTTTCGCATACCGCATCGAGTCTTCATCGAAAAAATCGGCGACCGGTTGGATCTCGACCGGTTGACCGTTGATGGACAAGCGCTTGTTCAGGTAGCTGACCTCGTCGCCCGGAATACCGACGACCCGCTTGATGTAGTCCAGGCTGGGCTTGGGCGGGTAGCGAAAAACCATCACGTCGCCCCGTTGCGCGGCGCTGCCTTCGGTCAACTGGATATGGATGACAGGCAGGCGAAAGCCGTAATGGTACTTGTTGACCAGGATCAGGTCGCCCACCAGCAGCGTGGGAATCATCGAACCCGACGGGATCTTGAATGGCTCGAACAGGAACGAACGCAGCAGAAACACGACCAGGATGACTGGAAAGAGACCGGCGGTCCAATCCAGCCACCACGGCTGGGCCAGCAGCTCGGCCCGGGCCTTGGCGATGTCACCATCGACCTGGCTGACGCCCTGCTGGCGCAGCGCGTCATTGCGCTGGGCGACCGTGGCCTCGAGTTCAACCGCGGCCCGACGGCGCTTCGGCCAGAAATACAGCCGCTCGGTCAGCCAGTACAGACCGGTGACGACGACGGCCAGAAACAGCATCAACGCAAAGTTGCCTTCGACTCGGCCGACATACCAGGCACCGGCGTAGGCCACGAAAGAGGCCAGGATCAGCGAGGTCAGTATGGGCATCAATCGTCCACCTGCAATATTGCAAGGAACGCCTCCTGGGGCACTTCGACCGAGCCGATCTGCTTCATTCTTTTCTTGCCTGCCTTCTGCTTCTCGAGGAGTTTGCGTTTGCGTGAGATATCGCCGCCATAACATTTGGCAAGCACGTTCTTGCGCAGCGCCTTGATTGTCTCACGCGCAATCACGTTGGCCCCGATGGTGGCCTGTATCGCGACGTCGTACATCTGGCGCGAAATGATCTCGCGCATCTTCGACACCACCGCCCGCGCGCGATACTGCGACTGGGATCGGTGCACGATGATCGACAGAGCGTCGACCTTCTCCGCGTTGAGCAAGATATCGACCTTGACCACGTCCGAGGCCCGATACTCCTTGAACTCGTAGTCCATCGACGCATAGCCGCGACTCACCGATTTGAGCTTGTCAAAGAAGTCGAGCACGATCTCGCCCAGCGGCATGTCGTAGGTCAGCATGACTTGACGGCCGTGATAGGCCATGTTCATCTGCATGCCGCGCTTCTGATTCGCCAGTGTCATCACGCTGCCGACGTATTCCTGCGGCATGTACAGGTGCACGGTGACGATGGGTTCGCGGATCTCCTCCGTCTTGCCCACGTCAGGCATTTTCGACGGGTTTTCCACCTTCACCACGTCGCCGCCCGTCTTGACAACCTCGTACACCACGCTGGGCGCGGTCGTGATCAGATCCTGGTCGAACTCCCGTTCCAGCCGCTCCTGGACGATTTCCATGTGCAGCAGTCCGAGAAAGCCGCAGCGGAAGCCAAAACCCAGCGCCTGCGACACCTCCGGCTCGTAACGCAACGAAGAATCGTTGAGCTTGAGTTTCTCCAGGCTGTCGCGCAATCCCTCGTACTGGTTGGCCTCGGTCGGATACAGTCCCGCGAAAACCTGCGGCTGGATCTCCTTGAAGCCGGGCAAGGCCTGAGTGGCAGTGAACGCCGCACCGCCGGTACCAGGCTTGATCAACGTGACAGTGTCGCCAACCTTGGCTGCCTGCAGCTCGCGGATGCCGGCGATGATGTAGCCGACCTCGCCGGCCTCGAGCGAATCACGCGGCTGGTCGGCCGGCGTGAACACCCCGAGGTTGTCGGCGTTGTAGGTTGTGCCTGTGGCCATCATCTTGATGCGGTCACCTTTGGCGAGTCGGCCGTCGACGACGCGCACCAGCATCACGACGCCGACATAGGTATCGAACCAGCTATCGACGATCATCGCCCGCAGCGGCCCATCGGCCCTGCCACGCGGAGGCGGGATCTTCGCCACGATCGCTTCGAGGATCTCATCGATACCCTGCCCGGTCTTGGCCGAACATGCAATGGCCTCGGAGGCATCGATACCGATCACATCCTCGACCTCCTTGCGAGCGTTCTCCGGATCGGCATTGGGCAGGTCCATCTTGTTGAGCACCGGCAGCACTTCGACACCGAGTTCGAGGGCGGTGTAGCAGTTGGCCACGGTCTGCGCCTCGACGCCCTGGCTGGCATCGACGACCAGCAAGGCACCTTCACACGCCGACAGGGAACGACTCACCTCGTACGAGAAATCCACGTGACCGGGTGTGTCGATCAGGTTGAGGTTGTAGGTCTTGCCATCGCGTGCGTGGTAGAGCAGTGAAGCGGTCTGTGCCTTGATGGTTATCCCACGCTCTTTCTCGATTTCCATCGAGTCGAGAACCTGCGACTGCATGTCCCGCGCCGCAAGTCCACCGCAGGTTTGAATCAAGCGGTCCGCGAGCGTCGACTTGCCGTGATCAATGTGCGCAATGATCGAAAAATTTCTGATGTGATCCATCAACGAGAACGCTTAAGTAATTGAATTGGAATGAGCACGGATAAGAAAAAAGGGCGCGTCACAAAATGACGCGCCCCGAACCAACAATCATTGGCAACTGCGATAGTTGGACTTTCATTGTAGGCAAAAAGGCCCAAAAGCCCAGAGGGCTCGCAGCAAAAACAAGTCGTTGCAAGGCAGCAACAGGAATCTTGTACACAGGTTATAAACAGGTTTTGAGGAAAGCCACTGAACAACTTGTGGGTGATCTGTGGATCACCTGTGCGATTTGACCCACAGATCTCATATCGTGGATTAGCGGCCCGGCGATATGTCCAAATCCTTCTTTTGGAGCCGCCCGATTCTAACCATTATCGCAATGGGCCCAAAAAAGTGAGCGTCCGCAAACTTTAACGGTCGAATGAATAGCCCGAAAAAACCTGCGCCTTCGACCAGTCGGTAGCAGCAAACCAACAAATAACCCGCAATTCAATCGGACATTGCGTGCTGCCTGGGTATCGACGGCCGGGTTCACCGGTTTGGACGGATCACCGCGTATTGCACCCAGTCACCCCGCTGAAACAGGATGTTGATGGGTTTCGTTCGATCTGCCTTGGACAACGCGGACTCGAAGTCCTTCATGGTGTTGACCTCGAGATTCGCAATGGCTGTGATGATGTCACCCTCGCGAATACCTGCACGCTGAGAGGCCTCAGCGGCGGCATCGACCTTGACGCCACCCTTGATCTTGAGCTCCTTCTTCTGCGCATCCGGCAATTCGCTGACCGTCAGTCCCATTGCCAGTGCCGCTGCGGATGCCTTGGGTTTGTCATCCTTCTCGGGCGCAGTCTGCGCGACCTTCTCCGCCTCCACTTCCGCAACTGTGATCGTCAGTTCCTTGGTGCCGCCACGGCGGAAAACGGTCAGGTTGCTGCGCGTGCCGGGTTTGATGTTTCCCACGAGCCGCGGCAGGTCACTGTGGCGATCGATCGGCTTGCCGTCGAGCTTGACGATGACGTCCCCGGCCTCGACACCGGCCTTGTCGGCTGGTGAACCCGACTCCACGCCGCGCACCAGCGCGCCGGAAGGCTTGCTCATGCCGATCGCCTCGGCGACGTCCTTGGTCACCTGATCGATCTGCACGCCGATACGTCCGCGCGAGACCCGTCCCGAGGTGCGCAATTGCTCGCTGACACGGATCGCCTCGTCCATTGGAATCGCGAACGAGATACCCATGAACCCGCCCGAACGCGAATAAATCTGGCTGTTGATGCCGACGACCTCGCCGCGCATGTTGATCAGCGGGCCACCGGAATTACCCGGGTTGATCGCAACATCGGTCTGAATGAAGGGCAGGTAGTCCCCTGTATCGCGCGCCTTCGCGCTCACGATGCCTGCGGTTACCGTATTTTTCAGGCCGAACGGCGAACCGATCGCCATCACCCACTCGCCGACCTTGAGTCGACCCACGTCACCCACCTTGACCGCGGGAAGGCCCGTCGCCTCGATCTTCACCACCGCGACATCCGTGCGCTTGTCGGCACCGACGATCCGCGCCTTGAACTCACGGTCGTCGGTCAAGGTCACGAGCACCTCATCGGCTCCGTCGACCACGTGTGCGTTGGTCATGATGAAGCCGTCGGACGTCAGGATGAAGCCTGACCCGACGCCACGCGGTTGTTCTTCCTCCTGTGGTTGAGGCCGGTTCGGACGCGCTCCTGGTTGCCGAGGAATGTTCGGAATCGGCACGCCAAAGCGCCGGAAGAACTCCAGCATTTCCTCGTCGATAGGCCCGCCGTTGCCCATGCGCGGGCGCGCGGACACCTTCTCCAGCGTACGGATGTTCACCACCGAAGGTCCGACCTGCTCCGCCAACTCGGTGAAGTCCGGCAACATCCGCATCTGCGCGCTGGCTGGAGCCAGCGGCAACAAGGACACGGCCGTTGCCGCGGCTATCGCCATGAACCCACGCCTGATACCCAAGCGATCCCATTTCATCATCGTCTACCTTTCCAAGAAACCTTTAATTTCCGCGGCCCTGCGGGGTGTACGGACACGAGGCTGAGCAACCAGCGCGCAACAGCTCTGCATGTGGGGACCTATCGGGTGCGCTCAAGACCCTGCGCGAAAGCAGCCAGCGTACTGCTCGGCACCTCGCCGATCACCGTCAGCCACCAATCGCCGTTCTTGTCCCCGATGCGCCGGGTCAGAGTCTGGGTTGCACCCAGCGCCATCGAACCTTCCGCGGTATGCCTGCGCCGGTCGAATGCCTCGACGAACACCGATACCGACGCCAGACCATCCGAGAAAACCCACTGCATCGCCCCATCGGCCTTGACTGGGTCAGCGCCCGCTGACGGCCGCTTGTGGCAACTCATGGGCTTGAAGCCCGCCACGGGATTCCTGATCGCCCATCCCTCGGCCGCGGCTGTGGTCTTGGTCACCTCCGGCTTGTCGACCCGGTAACCATCGGTGTTCTCCATCATCTGAGTCAACTTCGCAACACTCACCGGCACATCCATCTGCAATTCCGAGAATGCCGCCTGCTCCAGGACCCGACCGTCCACATCGAGCGTCTGCAATTTCATGACCAGGCCGGACGACTTCTCGCTCCAGATGCGGTAACCGAAACGCAGTTTGTCCTTGGGCTGAAGCTGCACCACGTCCGCCTCCAATCCTGCCACGCGATCGACGCCGCGCTGATGCGCGCTGTAATGCTGGCCGATCGACGAATCGGTGGCACGCAGAAGGTCCGGGAACAGGCCCAGGGACTCACGGCGTTCGGACACCGCCGTACGGCTCCCCGGCAGGAACGTGATGACCTGGTCGTTGCGACGGAATGTCGAGCGCGGCTGGCCGCTGAGCGACTCGACTCGCTCCATTTGCAGATCTCCGGTGCAAACATGCCAGATCTTGGCACTGGACATGTTCGCGCCAGCCGACACAACGAACGTGCCGATATACGTCCTTTGGCGCGAAGCCCCATGCATCCGGGTCAGCCACTCGGAGATACCCAGTTCTCCGGGGCCGGCCACCGTGCTCGCCGCTGCCACTGGCGGTGACACCTGGGCTAGCGCCGGATTGAGTGACAACAGCGTCAACGAGACGAAAGCCGCGAGCCGCAGCGCGGCGCCCACGCGCACACAGAAAAGGTCAAACATCAACGGCCAGGTTGTTCAAAGGTCGCATTGCGCAGGAAACCCGCCGGCATCTGCAAGGCAGACGCACCGCCAAACTGCCGATGGGCTGCCAGCAACTCATCAAGTCTCGGATCGCGCAACATCACCGAAGGTTCCGTGCCCGGAACTGCCGCCCCGACAGTCGCCGGCACGCCCGTCGAAGGTGCACTGGCCAGCCGAGCCGAAGTATCGGTGCCGACCGAGCCGACATGCCATCCCAGCACGGTCACCGCCATCAGCGAGGCAGCCGCGGCAAGCCATTTCCAGCGCAACACTGCGTCGTTGGCACCGCGTAACGCCGTGTCCGCCACCACTGGCGCCACCACTGCCGCCACCATCGGCACACGCCGCGCAGGCTCGGGCCGGGCGTCGACACCATCGACGGAACGCGCCGCGATGACGTCGACTGCCATGATTGTCGCGTCGAGCTGCGTCAGCCGTTCACGCAACCGCAGGACAAAGTCCCGATCCCTGCTGCAATCGGCCAGATCCGTGCTGCGCAACACGTCGCCCATCACATGGTAAGCGTGCCAAGTGCCGCAGGCCTCCTGCGACGTCGCCGCCCAGGCGATCGTCTGCTCGAACTGGTCACGGTCCAGTTGCCCATCGGCCAATGCGGAAATTCGCTCCAGCCTTCCATCATCGTCATGCATCTCGTATCTCCTCGCAATCCATCACCAGCGCTTGCCACCCTGCTTTTCCAACAGGGGTCGGATGCGCGCCGATACAGCTTCCCTGGCCCGAAAAATTCGCGACCGTACCGTTCCGATCGGGCAATTCATCGCCACCGCGATTTCCTCGTAACTCAAGCCCTCGATCTCACGCAAAATCACGGCTTCCCGCAGATCCGGCGGCAAGGCCTCCATGGCGGCATTGACCACCGCGCCGATTTCCTTGGCCGCCAGCAACGATTCGGGCGTCTCGTCTGTCGTTGGTTCGTTTCCGGGGCGGGAAGTTTCATCCTCGTCGTCACTTGTGCGCCAGGCAGCCTCCGAAACCGTCGGATCGCGCTTGAGATCCATCAGCGCTTTCTTCGCGGTATTGACGGCAATACGGTACAGCCAGGTATAGAACTGGGCGTCGCCACGGAACTGGTGCAAGGCCCGGTAGGCCCGGATGAACGTCTCCTGCGCAATATCCTCCACCAGATCGACGTCGCGCACCATGCGGCCAATCAGGCGCTGTATGCGCCTTTGATACTTGATGACCAGTAACTCATAGGCACGCTGGTCGCCGGCGACCGTACGCTCGACCAAAGCCCGGTCGCTGTCCGGCGCTGGCGGCTCCTCGGTTACATCGGTCTTGCCCGGCCCGCTGGTCATGGCTGTGCAGCCTGTTGCCCGGCAGCGCGTGCGGCCGCGGGCCGGCTCACAGCCGCGTGCGCGGCACGCCGCAGCGCCAGCCAATGGCTGGGGCGGGAAGCCCGGTCAAGCCAGAACCAATGGGCTGCACCGGACTCGCCCTGGAACTGCACCAGCATGCCGGACTGGACATCCAACCGCACTCCCAACCGCCCCTGGATCTGAATCGCGGGGCGTACCCAGAACCAGGCGGCACCGTCCCAGACCAGCGCGCCGGACTGCGTCAATGGCCGGCATCGCCAGGCCAGCACGCCTGCACCGGCGGCGATCAGCAGTCCGACCCAGGGACGCCAGTCATGCGCCGCTGCAGCGACCAGCCAGTAAGCATGGACGGCGAGTACCAGCCCCCAGACGAACCCAGCGGAACCCAGAAGCATCCAGGGCCTGCTGAGCGGATAGTCGACCGCCGGCGGACAGACCAGTGGATTGGTGCCGGTGACAGACAGCGCGGTGGCCATGTGATCTGCCGGCAGCCGGTTCAAACGCGACGGAAAACAAGCGTCCCGTTGGTTCCGCCAAAACCGAAGTTGTTCTTCAACGCCACGTCTATCTTCATGTCGCGCGCAGTGTTCGCGCAAAAGTCCAGGTCGCACTCGGGGTCCTGGTTGAAGATGTTGATGGTCGGAGGGCTCTTCTGGTGGTGCAGCGCCAACACGGTAAACACCGACTCGATACCGCCCGCGCCACCGAGAAGGTGCCCGGTCATCGACTTGGTCGAGTTGACGACAACCTTTTGCGCATGGTCACCCAGCGTCGCCTTGATCGCGTTGGATTCGTTGACATCGCCTAACGGCGTCGACGTGCCGTGGGCATTGAGATAGTCGATCTGGTCGGGATTCACGCCCGCGTTGCGCATCGCATTGCGCATGGCCCGCCGCGGACCGTCCATATTGGGGGCGGTCATGTGGCTGGCATCGGCACTCATGCCGTATCCGGACAATTCCGCATAGATCTTGGCACCACGGGCGCGCGCGTGGTCGAGTTCCTCCAGCACCATCACGCCAGCGCCTTCACCGAGCACGAATCCGTCGCGGTCGCGATCCCAGGGGCGTGACGCGGTTGCCGGATCGTCGTTGCGGGTAGACAAGGCCCGCATGGCGGCAAAGCCGCCGATGCCCAGTGGCGAGACCGTCGCCTCCGCACCGCCAGCGACCACCGCGTCCGCGTCTCCGTACTCGATCATGCGACCGGCCTCACCGATGCTGTGCAGCCCGGTCGTGCACGCAGTGACGATCGCAAGGTTCGGCCCCTTGAATCCGAACCGGATCGACACGTGACCGGAGATCATGTTGATGATGGATGCCGGGACAAAAAATGGCGAGATCCGCCGTGGCCCGCGCTGGCGCAACTCCTCATGGGTAGCCTCGATCATCGGCAGGCCACCGATGCCCGAGCCGATCACGCAGCCGATGCGGGTAGCCATCTCCTCGTCCAGCGCATCACCGGTTGGCAGCCCCGAATCCGCAACCGCCTGCACTGCAGCGGCAATGCCGTAGTGGATGAAGGTATCCATCGTTCGAGCTTCCTTGGCCCGGATGTACGACTCCAGATCGAAGCCGCGCACCTCGCCAGCAATCCTGCAGGCAAAGTTCGACGCGTCGAACTTGCTGATCACGTCGATACCTGACTTGCCGGCCAGCAGATTGGACCAGGCGTCGGAAACCGTGTTTCCAACAGGGCTGACACAGCCCAGGCCAGTGACGACGACGCGACGACGGGACATGAAATTCAAAGCCTAAGGTTGTGGGCGACACGCCGCCGGCGAAAGCGCGTCCGGGAAGGATAGGTGCGGCGACAATTCTTCGTGCGCGGCAACGCAATCGCCAGCCACCGCCCGGTCAACAAATGACCGGGCAATGCGGCGGTTCACGCCTTCTGGTGGGTGTTGGCGTAGTCGATCGCGTTTTGCACGGTCGTGATCTTCTCGGCGTCTTCATCCGGGATCTCGATGCCGAACTCGTCTTCAAGAGCCATCACCAGTTCAACCGTGTCTAGCGAATCGGCACCCAGATCGGCCACGAAGGCCTTTTCGTTGGTCACTTGCGACTCTTCGACGCCGAGTTGTTCTGCAATGATTTTTTTGACACGCGCTTCAATATCGCTCATGGAGTCCCTCAAAGGGTTGTAAAAGAATCTGTGATTTTAGCCACCTTGGCGCTGCCGCCCCCTGGATGACCGCCGGCCAGATGACCCGGTGCGAGAACCGTGGGGCAATCTACATATACATACCACCGTTGACGTGCAACTCTTGCCCCGTCACGTACGCCGCCAGCGGCGATGCCAGGTAGACCACCGCGTGGGCCACCTCGTCTGGCTGGCCCAGTCGCCCCAGCGGGATCTGATCGAGCAAGGCCTTTTGCTGTTCGGCTGGCAGGGCCGCCGTCATGTCGGTGGCGATGAAACCAGGCGCGATGCAGTTCACCGTGATGTTGCGCGAGCCCAGTTCCCGTGCCAGCGCACGGGACATGCCCGCCACACCAGCCTTGGCCGCCGCGTAGTTGCTCTGGCCTGGATTGCCCGAGGCGCCGACGACCGATGTGATGTTGATGATGCGTCCGAAGCGCTGCTTCATCATCACACGCATGACCGCACGGCTCATCTTGAAGACCGCCTTCAGATTGGTGTCCACCACCGCATCCCAGTCTTCGTCCTTGAGTCGCAGCGCCAGCATGTCGCGGTTGATACCGGCGTTGTTGACCAGGACCTGCAGGCCCCCATGCTGGCGCACCACTCGGGCGATCAGCGCGTCGGCTGCCGCGGCGTCGTTGACGTCCAGCACTTCGCCACTGCAGTCGGCAAAACCCGACAAGGCCTCGCCGATCGCCGCCGCTCCGGCACTGGATGTGGCCGTGCCGACAACGACGTATCCCTGCTGCGCCAGCGCCCGTGCGATCGCACGCCCGATACCGCGCGAAGCTCCGGTGACCAGCGCCACATGCCGTGCCGCGGTGGCTTCGCTCATGCGGCTTCTCCTTGCAGCGCCTGTTGCGCCAATTGCAGGCTAGGGGGATCGTATATCGCCAGGCCGGTCAGGCTGGCATCGATACGCGCCGCCATGCCGGTCAGCACCTTGCCCGGACCACATTCAACGACATGTTGCAAGCCGCGGGCCTTGATCGCCTGGATACATTCGACCCATCGCACCGCGCCGAATGCCTGGCGGAACAAGGCATCACGAATACGATCGGCATCGACCTCGACCGCCACGTCGATGTTGTTGATGAGCGCGATCCGGGGCGCCTGCAGTTCGAGGTCCTCGAGCGCCGAACGCAATCTTTCGGCTGCCGGCCGCATCAGGCTGCAGTGAAAGGGTGCCGACACCGGCAGCAGCATCGCGCGCCGGGCTCCCTCAGCCTTGAGCACCTCGCAGGCCCGCTCAACGGCCTGTTTGCTGCCCGAGATCACGGTCTGGCCGGGATCGTTGAAGTTGGCCACCTCCACCACCTCGGGCGACCGAGCCCCGAACGTGGCCTGCACGGACGCACAACAGGCCATCACTGTCTCCGGTGGCAGACCAAGCACGGCGGCCATCGACCCCTGACCCACCGGCACCGCCTCCTGCATCGCCTGTGCGCGCAGGCGCACCAGCGGCGCAGCCTGGGTCATGGTCAGTACGCCGGCGGCCACCAGTGCCGCATATTCACCCAGCGAGTGTCCAGCCACGGCGACCGGCGCCGAACCGGTGCGGGCCATCCAGGCCCGGTAGGCGGCTACGCCGGCCACCAGCATGACGGGCTGGGTATTGGTGGTCAGTGCCAGGGCTTCCTTCGGGCCTTCACGGATCAGCTGGCCGATATCCTGGTCCAGCGCGTCCGAGGCTTCCTGCACGGTCTGTGCAACGACCGCGTCCAGGCCCCAAGCGTCCAGCATACCGACCGACTGTGAACCCTGGCCGGGAAAAACAATTGCAAATGGCTTCATCGGATCTTCCTTCTCATGCGCCGGCACACCCATGGCGCAACGGGACTCGGGATCGCAGCTACAGGGTCAGCAGCACCGAACCCCAGGTGAAGCCACCGCCCACGCCCTCTAGCAAGAGCAACTGCCCCGGCACGATGGAGCCTGCGCGCACGCCGGCATCGAGCGCAAGCGGAATCGATGCCGCAGACGTGTTGCCGTGCTGGTCCACAGTCACCATCACCTTGTCCATGCCCAGCTTCAGGCGCTTGGCCGTGCTCTGCAGAATGCGGATGTTGGCCTGGTGCGGTATCAGCCAATCGAGGTCGGCCGCCGTCTTGCCGGCCTTGGCCAACACGGCCAGCGCGGAGGATTCCAGCACGCCGACGGCCAGCTTGAATACGGCCTGTCCGTCCATCTTCAATACCGGGTCACCCAGCACCTTGCCGCCAGACACATGCCCAGGTACGCACAGCACGCCGACATGTTTGCCGTCGGCGTGCAGATCGCTGGCCAGTATGCCGGGTGTGTCGGACGCCTCCAGCACGACGGCGCCCGCACCGTCACCGAACAACACGCAGGTGGTGCGGTCGGTGAAGTCCAGGATGCGCGAGAACACCTCGGCCCCCACGACCAGCGCCTTGTTCGCCGCGCCGGTCTGGATCATCGCGTCGGCCACGCTCAACGCATAGACGAACCCGCTGCACACTGCCTGCACGTCGAACGCCGGACATCCGGCGACACCGAGCTTGTGCTGCAAAATGCAGGCCGTCGATGGAAAGACCATGTCGGGCGTCGAGGTGGCGACGATGATCAGGTCGATCTGCCGCGGGTCCAGACCCGCAGCCGCAATCGCCTCGCGCGAGGCTTGCAGCGCCAGGTCACTGCTGCACACCTCGGGTGCCGCGAAGTGGCGGGCCCGGATGCCGGTCCGCTCGACGATCCATTGATCGCTGGTTTCGATTCCCTGGGCTGCCAATTGCCGGGCCAGGTCGGCGTTGGTCAACCGGCGCGGGGGCAGATAGCTGCCGGTGCCGGTGACGCGGGAGTATCGTCTCATCGGTGTTATGGTGCTGTTCGAGCCGTCACGGAGCAGGCGTCGTGCCGGCCAACAACGGCGCGGCGTGGGCAATGCGGGCCTGAACGCGTTCGAGCAGGTTGTTACGAGCCGCATCATACGCGCGCGCCAGGGCGTGCTCGAATGCCAACTGGTCGGCCGAACCATGGCTCTTGAACACCAGCCCCTTCAATCCGAGCAATGCGGCGCCGTTATAGCGTCGATGGTCGACGCGGCGCTTGAACGCGGCCAACACCGGATAAGCCGCCAGCCCCGCCAGTTTGGTCAACGGGTTGCGGGAGAATTCGGCGCGCAGGAAGCTGCCAATCATGGCCACGACACCCTCGGTCGCCTTGAGTGCCACGTTTCCGACAAATCCATCGCAGACGATGATGTCGACGTCGCCCTTGAAGATATCGTTGCCTTCGACGTTGCCGACGAAGTTCAGGTCACCGGCCCTGGCCGCCGCCCGCAGCAGTTCGCCCGCCTTCTTGATGACGTCATTGCCCTTGATGACTTCTTCACCGATGTTGAGCAGGCCAACCGTCGGCTGGCTGACATCGCCCAATGCCGAGACCAGCGCCGAACCCATCACCGCAAACTGCAGCAGATGTTCGGCCGCGCAATCAACATTGGCGCCGAGGTCCAGCACCGTCGTGGCGCCGCCTCGGGCATTCGGAAGTTGGGTCGCGATTGCGGGACGATCGATGCCGTCACAGGTCTTGAGCAGATAACGCGATATCGCCATCAGGGCGCCGGTATTTCCCGCCGAAACCGCCGCTTGGGCGTGGCCGTCGCGCACCTGCTGCACCGCCAGTCGCATGGAGGAGTTCTTCTTGCGCCGCAGGGCCACCTCGATCGAATCGTCCATGCCGACCACCTCGGTTGCCGTGACGATCGACGCCCGTGGATCGGCAAACCCTGCCAGCGCCTGCGCCAGCCCCACGAGCACCAGCTGCGCCTGGGGGTTCTGGTCCAGGAAGCGCCTGCAGGCAGGCAGGGTGACAGAGGTGCCATGGTCGCCACCCATGCAATCGACAGCAATGGTGGTCATCGCGTCAGCACGAACCAGGAATTGTCATGGGCGCGCGACGAGACGCGGCAAAATGAAACCCGATGCTATTGAACAATAGCATCGGGTCGTTGGCTCACGCTTGGATTCAGTCTTCGGACTTGGTCTTGACAACCTTGCGACCGCGGTAGAAACCGGTAGGGCTGACATGGTGGCGCAGGTGGGTCTCGCCAGTGGTCGGCTCCACGGCAATGCCCGGCACTGTCAGGGCATTGTGCGAACGGTGCATACCGCGCTTGGACGGAGACTTCTTGTTTTGCTGGACGGCCATTTCGGCTCCTTGGCTAACGCGTGGAGCGCAAGCAAGGCGCTCACCACACGGGATTGGTCAACATGCGCCTGTCCGGCGCGAAGCCAGCGAGTATAACGCAACTAGTCTTCTGCTTCGCCTTTGCCCTGTCGAAGGCGCTCCAGGGCCGCAAATGGCCGCGGTCGGCCTTCGGCCGCTGCTTCGAATCCCGGATCCTGCGCCGACAAACGGGGCGGCCTGGGACAGGTTGCATGGCTGGCGATCAGCGGCATGGCGAGCAGCAGTTCGTCCTCCACCAGCGCGCGCAGGTCGAATTCGGCCGACTCGACCAGCAGATCCTCGTCAGCGTCGTCATCCAGCTTCTCGGCGGTATCTTCATCCGGCACAAAACGGAACCACTGGTCGATCTCGACCGGCGTCTGCACCGGTTCGAGACAACGCTGGCAGACCAGCGGCAGTTCGCTGCGAACCTGCAGGTGCAACCATGGCGCCGCCGTGGCCTCGGTGCTGCCCCGCAGTTGTCCCTGGGCCGACCAGATCACACGCGCGTTCGCACCACCGTCGACACATTCCGGGGCCAGACGCGAGAACTCCTGCAGCGACACCGTCCCGCCGGCGCTACCGGCGTTGCGCCCAAAGGCGCGCACGTCGAGTCGGGTGCTGGGTTGTTGCGCGTGCCGTTTGTCCATGCGCGCAGTGTAAGAGAATCACGTCATGCGCCCTTACTCCCCGCCTCCTCTGGTATTGGCTTCGACCTCGGTCTATCGCCGAGAACTGCTGGGCCGGCTGCGAATGCCGTTCGACGTGGTGGCGCCGCAGGTGGACGAAGCGCCCCTGCCCGGCGAGCGGCCGCAACAACTGGCATGCCGGCTGGCCATGGCCAAGGCCCGTGCGGTGGCCGCGCACCACCCCCAGGCGGTGGTGATCGGTTCGGACCAGGTCGCCGACCTGGGCGGACAGGCCTTGGGCAAACCCCTGGTCCATGCGGTCGCCGTCGAACAGTTGCAGCGCATGCGTGGCCAGACCGTGGTGTTCCAGACCGCCGTCGCGGTCGTCTGCAACGAGCGCCGCTTCTGGCAGATGGACCTGGCACAGGTCACAGTGCGGTTCCGTGACCTCACCGATGCCGAAATCGAAGACTATCTGCGCGCCGAGCAACCTTACGACTGCGCAGGCAGCGCCAAGAGCGAAGGTCTGGGCATCGTATTGCTCGAAGCGATCGACAACGACGACCCCACGGCACTGATCGGACTGCCCCTGATCCGGACCTGCCGCATGTTGCGTGCCGCCGGCCTGCAGTTGCCAGGCGCCGCATGACGCCCGCCTGCCATCATGGACGGCTGCTGCTGGTGCCGGCGCCACTGGACTTCGGCTGCGAATCGCAGGCGGCGTTACAGGAGGTTCTGCCCGATGCCACGATTCGCGCAGCCGCTGGCTTGCAGCACTGGATCTGCGAAAACGCCAAGTCGACACGCGCCTACCTGAGCCGGGTCGGAGCCGTCACGCCGCTGGCACATCCGCTGCAGCAGCTTCAGATACAGGAGTTGCCGCGCGAGTTGCACAAGAAAGGCGACCATCTGGGCGACTTCGATGCCCGCAGCCTGCTGGCCCCCGCGCTGGAAGGGCACGACATAGGCCTGGTAAGCGAAGCCGGTATGCCCGCGATCGCCGATCCCGGCTCATCGGTCGTGCGCGCCGCACATGCGTCAGGCTTGACCGTGCTGCCGCTGGTCGGACCGATATCGCTGATGCTGGTCCTGGCCGCCAGCGGCCTGAACGGACAGGATTTCGCGTTTGTCGGTTACCTGCCCCAGGATCCGGTAGGCCGTGCCGGGCGCATCCGTGAACTGGAGCAACGGGCACTGAACAGCGGGCAGTCGCAGCTGTTCATCGAGACACCCTATCGCAATGCAGCGATGCTGCAAACATTGCTGCAGACCCTGGCACCGTCGACCCGGTTGGCGGTTGGCAGTTCTCTGACCCTGCCGCAGGCCCAGGTGCAATGCCGGGTGGTGCGCGATTGGCGCGCACCCGGCTTCTTCGCGGACAAACACACACCAGCGGTGTTTGCGATCGGGCGCTGAAAGCCGGCGTTTCAGCGAAACTCGGACAACGTGCGCACCGCGCGTACCGCGCCATCGCCGATCGACGCTCCGAAACGTTTGGCCAGCCGCTCGGCCAGGTTCTCGCGGCGGGTGTAATCGATGATGTCCTCTGCCTTGACGATCTCCCTGGCGACGAAGTCCAGGCTGCCCAGCTGGTCGGCCAGGCCCAGTTCGATCGCCTGCTGACCGATCCAGAACAGACCACTGAAGGTGTCGGGCGACTCCTTGAGGCGGCTGCCCCGGCCCAGCCTGACGGCATCGATGAACTGGTTGTGGATCTGGTCCAGCATCTGCTGGGTGAAGGCTCGCTGGCGCTCGCTCTGGGGGCTGAAAGGATCGAGGAACCCCTTGTTCTCGCCCGCGGTCATGAGCCGCCGCTCCACACCCAGCTTGTCCATCAGCCCGGTGAAGCCGAAGCCGTCCATCAATACCCCGATGCTGCCCACGATGCTGGCCTTGTCGACAAAGATCCGGTCGGCGGAAACCGCTACGTAATAGGCGGCCGATGCGCAGGTCTCCTCGACCACCGCATACATCGGCTTGCCATGCTTGACCTTGAGCCGGCGCAACTCGTCATTGATGATGCCCGCCTGCACCGGGCTGCCGCCCGGCGAGTTGATCAGAAGTACCACGGCCTGCGCCCCCTTGTCCTCGAAGGCGGCGCGCGCGGCATTGATCACGATATCGGCGCTGGCCTCGCCGCCGGACGCGATTTCGCCCTTGATTTCCACCAAAGCGGTGTGCGGCGTGGACACCTCGGAAAGCGGCACCCCGCGCTGGGTCGCGAGCCACAGTAGCGCGACCAAAAAGGCCAACCAGGCCAGTCGCACGAAGTTGCGCCAGCGCCGAGCGGTTCGCTGCTCCGCCAGCGACGCGAACGCCAGCTTTTCCAGCGTCGCACGCTCCCAACCGGGCTTGCCGGCGTAACGGGCGTCGGATGCAGCGGCCTGTGCCGGCGGCCGGTTGGGCCCTCCTTGCAGGTTGTCATCAGGGCGTTCAGGGTCCAGAGTGGGTTCGGTCATGTCAATACTCAACAGTTCTCAGGTTGTGGGCAGTATGCCAGCGCACGAGGCCGTCGTGCTCATCTATGGCGATCTTCACCAGCCCCGCGCGGCAGGGGCCGGCCTTGCAGACCCCGGTCTGCGGCTGGTACATCGCCCCATGGGTGGAACAGATCAGCCAATGACCGGTCAGATCGAAGAAGCGGTCGGGCTGATAGTCCATCTCCATCGGCACATGGCTGCAGCGGTTCAGGTAGGCATGTACCTGGCCTTGGTAACGAATCGCAAACGCACGGCAGCTCTGGCCCTGGTACACCACGTCGAACGGCACCGCCAGGGAACTGTCGACCAGGTCGCCGGACGGACACAGGGCGACGGCTTCAGTCACGCCGGTCACCGAGACACCTTCGCCCTGCGGGCTGCGGTATGAGCGCCTTGGGAGCGGCCCGGCGGCGTCATGTCCAACACCTTCGCCCTGCGGGCTGCGGTATGAGCGCCTTGGGAGCGGCCCGGCGGCGCTTAGGCATGTTCCATCAACCAGTCGCGCAATTGGGCGACCGAATGGGCTACGAACAGTGGGCCCCATTCGGCAAATCCGTCGGCCGGATGGGCGCCATAACTGACCGCGACGCTGGCGCAACCAGCATTGCGCGCCATCTGAAGGTCGTGTGTGGTGTCACCCACCATCAGCACCCGCTCCGGAACCAGGCCGAATTCGCGCATCAACTCCTGCAGCATGCGCGGATGCGGCTTGCCAGCGGTTTCGTCTGCCGTGCGGGAGGCGTCGAAGAGTCCCTGCAGCTGAACGGCCCGCAAAGCGGCATCCAGCCCGGCACGGCTCTTCCCGGTCGCCACCGCCAGGTGATGGCTGCCCTGCCGGAGTTCGGCCAACAACGGCAACACACCGTCGAACAAGCTGATGTCGTCCTGCCGCGCCCGGTAATGATGGCGATATCGCGCGCCCAGTTCCGGGTATTTTTCGCTGGGCACGTCCGGCGCGGCATGGGCCAGTGCCTGCGCCAAACCCATGCCGATCACATGCGATGCCGCCTGCTCCGAGGGCACGGTACCACCGACGTCGCGCACTGCAGCCTGGATGCAGTGGGTGATGATGGCGGTCGAGTCGAACAGGGTACCGTCCCAATCAAAGGCGATCAGGTCGAACGCCCGTCGGCCCATGACGCGCGGCTGGTGTGTTTCGTCACGCGGGACTGGCAATGGCATGGTGGAGGAAAAGTGCGAGTTCCGGCGGCAGTTCGGCCTGCAGGACGATCGACTCGCCGGTGGCAGGATGTCGGAACTGTAACCGCCAGGCATGAAGGAACATGCGTCGCAGGGGTACTGCGGCGCTGGCGCGTTGCAACGCCTTGTTCAGGTCGAAGTTGCCGTATTTGTCGTCGCCCACGATAGGCATGCCCTGGTCAGCCAGGTGGACCCGGATCTGATGCGTGCGGCCGGTCTTGATCGTGACCTCGAGCAGCGCATAGTCGGTACCGGTGCGGGCCACCCGCACCAGCGTCAGCGCCGTCATCGCGTCGGGGTGCAGCTTGTCAACCACCGCTACTCGGCGCTCGCCATCGGGCAGCAGGTACTTGTGCAACGGCTTGTCCAGCACCTTCAAGCCTTGTGGCCAGGCCCCGTCCACCAGCGCCAGGTAAGTCTTTCCGGTAACACGGTCCCGGAACTGCTCCTGCAGGTTCTTCAGAGCGCTGCGTTTCTTGGCCACCAGCAAGATGCCACTGGTCTCGCGATCAAGCCGGTGCACCAACTCCAGCGTGCGTGCCTGGGGCCGGGCCATGCGCAACTGCTCGATCACGCCGAAACTCACGCCCGAGCCGCCATGCACCGCGGTGCCCGCGGGTTTGTCGATCGCCAGCAGGTGATCGTCTTCAAACACAACGGGAAACTCGCGTGCCGGTGCAAGGCCAGCAGCCGACTGCCCGGCCAGCGCCCGGGCATCGGCGGCCTGGGACGTGCGCACCGGAGGCACTCGGACCTGGTCGCCAGCGGAAACCCGCCGATCGGCGCTGGCGCGCCCCATGTTGATGCGCACCTCGCCACTGCGGATGATGCGATAGATATGCGTCTTGGGCACACCCTTGAGGCGGCGCATCAGGAAGTTGTCAAGGCGTTGGCCACTGTCCTCCTCGTCGACCAACAACATGCTGACCTGTTGTGCTTGCACCGGCAGAATGCCCCCTATAATCACTTTCACCAGCGACGTGCTGCAAGTGGTTGATTTATCTGGAGTTTAGTCCACACCCCACACGAAGCCGCGCTGGCAGGTCGATGCCACCAGATTGCGAGCACGACAGACCACGGACCTCAGTCTGTGGTGGTCTGCACAGCGAGCGGGTACGCCGACGCTTTGAATCACTGATATGGAATACCCAGTTCTGCCAGCGTCGTTCTGGCAGACGGATTTGAGCGAAATGTTTGTATTGATGGGCCTGATCCTGACCTGCCTGCCACGCCTTCGGGCGAGGGCGTGGCATGCAGTCCGTCCGGTCCCTTCGGATCGACTAGACCACAAAGTCCTGTTGTGCCCGATGCGCCACATTCAAACGCATCCCCTCGCCCCTGTCCCCGTGCCAACGCCCCGACTCACACCCTGAGTCCCGGCCCGCGGCAATTCCCATCGTTTCAAAGTGTTCGTCAGGCATCGTGTGCTCGACATGAGCAGGTAAAGGGTCGAAAGACCACCAGGATTGCGCGGCTCCGCTGTCAAGCGGCGGCCGGCGGATCCGATGCAGGAAACAGGAACGCTACCCATGAAACGGATGCTGATCAACGCCACCCAGGCGGAAGAACGCCGGCTGGCCATTGTCGACGGGCAAAAACTGCTCGACTATGAAATCGAGATCGAAGGGCGCGAGCAGCGCAAGGGCAATATCTACAAGGCGGTGGTGACCCGCGTCGAACCGTCACTCGAAGCCTGCTTCGTGGATTATGGCGAGGACCGCCATGGCTTCCTGCCGTTCAAGGAGATTTCGCGCCAGTTTTTCGCGCAAGGCGTGCCGGCCAACGGCGCACGGATCCAGGATGCCATCCGTGAAGGCCAGGAACTGGTCGTGCAGGTCGAGAAGGAAGAACGTGGCAACAAGGGCGCCGCGCTGACTACTTTCATCTCGCTGGCCGGCCGCTATGTCGTGCTGATGCCCAACAACCCGCGCGGCGGCGGCGTGTCGCGCCGCATCGAGGGCGAGGACCGGGCCGACCTCAAGGAGGCTCTGGACCAGCTCGAATACCCGAACGGCATGAGCATCATTGCGCGCACCGCCGGCATCGGCCGCAGCGCGCCCGAATTGCAATGGGACCTGAACTACCTGCTGAAGCTTTGGAACGCGATCGACGGCGCGTCCAAGGGCGGCAAGGGCGCCTTCCTGATCTACCAGGAATCGTCGCTGGTGATCCGCGCGATCCGTGACTATTTCAACCATGACATCGGCGACATCCTGATCGATACCGACGACGTTTACGACCAGGCACAGCAGTTCATGGCGCACGTGATGCCCGAGCATGCGGCCCGCGTGAAGCGATATCGCGACGACGCACCGCTGTTCTCGCGCTTCCAGATCGAGCACCAGATCGAATCGGCCTACGCGCGCATGGTGCAGTTGCCCAGCGGCGGTGCGATCGTCATCGACCACACCGAGGCTCTGGTCTCGGTCGACGTCAACTCGGCGCGTGCGATCCGCGGCGGCGACATCGAGGAAACCGCGACCCGAACCAACCTGGAGGCCGCCGATGAAGTGGCGCGCCAGATGCGGCTGCGCGACCTTGGTGGCCTGATCGTCATCGACTTCATCGACATGGAAGAAAGTCGCAACCGGCGCGAGGTCGAAAACCGGCTGCGCGACGCCTTGCGCCAGGACCGCGCCCGGGTGCAGTTCGGCTCGATCAGCAAGTTCGGCCTGATGGAGATGAGTCGCCAGCGCCTGCGCCCGGCCTTGAGCGAAGGTGCGTCCATCCCCTGCCCGCGTTGCGGTGGCTCCGGCCATATCCGCGACACCGAGAGTTCGGCACTGCAGATCCTGCGCATCATCCAGGAAGAGTCGCTGAAGGACAACACGGCATCCGTGTTGTGCCAGGTGCCGGTCGACGTCGCATCGTTCCTGCTCAATGAGAAGCGCACCGAGATCACCAAGATCGAACTCAAGCAGCGCATCAATGTGCTGATGGTTCCCAACAAGACGCTGGAGACGCCGAACTACAAGCTCACACGCCTGAAACACGACGATCCCCGTCTGGACAACATCGAGGCCACCTACAAGCTGGCGGACGAACCCGAGGACCCGACATCGGTCACCCGCCGCGCGCAGGAGCCCACCAACCGCCAGACGCCGGTGATCAAGGGCGTATTGCCCGACGCGCCAGCACCGGTGGCCGTGCCCAAACCGCCAGCAGCAGCGATACCGACGGCACCGGTTGCAGCGCCGGTGGCCAGTGCGGCACCGACATGGGCGGCCAGCCCACCCGCCGACCGCGGCTTCGTGGGCTGGATCAAGAGCCTGTTCGCGGCTCCGGCACCCACCGCCGCGCCGACACCTGCATCGGCGCCAAGCCCGCAGGAGCTGAAAAAGGAAGCCCGCGCCGACGGACGGCCAGCGCGTGACGGTCGCCGGGGTGAAGGCCGCGACGGCGCGCGCAGCGAAGGCCGCGGCGAGGCTCTCAGTGAAGGTCGCGGCGAAGGTCGCGGCGAAGGCCGCTCTCGCGGTGGTCGTGGCGGCCGAGGCCGCGGCAGCGAACGTTCGGCCCAGGGTCAGCGCGAGCGTACCGATGCCAATGGCATGCCCGTGGCGCTGGAAGCCGGTGGGCAACCACAAGGGCAGCCGGGGGCCATCGACGACAGCACCAACCGCAACGGGCAGCGGGCGGACCGTCCGCCGCGGGGTGGACGCGGCGGCCGTGGCGAACGCGGGGAGCGTGGCGAGCGCAACCGGGATGCCGAGCGTGTGCCGCAGGATGCCACAGGGCAGGAGGAACAGGCAGACACACCGGACGCAGGCAACAACATGGCCCAGCCGCGTGAGACACGTGAGACACGTGAGACACGTGAGACACGCGAAGGACGGGGCGAACGCCAACGTGATCGCCGACCGCGCGCAGATCGTGGCGAACGTGCCCCGGCAATTGCCGGTGCCTCGGAGGGCGACAACAACGTCCAGTCGGATACCGTCTCCTCGGCGCAACCGCAGCCGTACCTGGCTGGCTTGGCCAATGGAGCCAATGGAGCCAATGGAGCCAATGGAGCCAATGGAGCCAACCGGGCCGACGAGGGCCGCAGCGA